>JAPLPC010000617.1 GCA_026400425.1 Hyphomicrobiales bacterium
CCTGCTGCTCGAACTCGACCGCATGGAATTCCACGTCTACGATACCGGCGAAACCATCAAGGCCGCCAAGCGCCCGATGGTGATCATCACCTCGAACAACGAGAAAGAGCTGCCCGACGCATTTTTGCGCCGCTGTTTCTTCCACTACATCAAGTTCCCCGAAATGGAGACGATGCAGCAGATCGTCGAAGTCCATTTTCCGGGCATCAAGCAGCGCCTGGTGGCCGAAGCGATGCGGATCTTCTTCGAGGTGCGCGACGTGCCCGGCCTGAAGAAGAAGCCATCGACCTCGGAACTGCTCGACTGGCTGAAGCTGCTGGTTAACGAAGACATGTCGCCGGAGCAACTGCGCGAACGCGACCCGCGCAAGTTGATCCCGCCGCTGCACGGCGCGCTGCTGAAGAACGAGCAGGACGTCCACCTGTTCGAGCGTCTGGCTTTTCTCAACCGCCGCGAAGTCTGATCGTTCGAATCCACAACATCGGCGCTGTGCCGCGGATCAGCCCGGTCCGCGGCGTTTCATGTCCGGATGGATCGACGTCCCCAGGATGTGCTGCGAGCGCCCGATCACATGCGAGGTCGATCCGACGATCAACGGGTCGGCATGATGGACCACGTGCTCGTCCTTGTTCGGATAATCCAGCGTCGACAGGAAATGCCGCATGCAATTCAGGCGGGCGCGTTTCTTGTCGTCGGATTTGGTGATGATCCACGGACAGTCGGCGGTGTCGGTATAGAAGAACATCGCCTCCTTCGCCTCGGTGTAGTCGTCCCATTTATCCAGTGATGCGCGGTCGATCGGCGACAGCTTCCATTGCTTCAGTGGATCGGTCTCGCGCTGCTTGAACCGGCGCGCCTGCTCGTCGCGCGTTACCGAGAACCAGTATTTGTAGATGCGGATGCCGGAGCGGACCAGCATCAACTCGACCTGCGGACATTGCCGCATGAATTCGAGATACTCACTGGCCGAGCAGAATCCCATCACACGTTCGACGCCGGCGCGATTGTACCAGGAGCGATCGAACAGCACGATCTCGCCGGCCGACGGCAGGTGCTCGATATAGCGCTGAAAGTACCATTGCGTCCGCTCGCGCTCGGACGGCTTCTCCAGCGCCACAATCCGCGCGCCGCGCGGATTGAGGTGCTCCATGAATCGCTTGATGGTGCCGCCTTTGCCAGCGGCGTCGCGCCCCTCGAACAGGATGACGATCTTTTCGCCGGTTTCCTTGATCCAGTTCTGTGCCTTCAGGAGTTCGACCTGAAGTTTGCCCATGCTCTCCAGATAGGTCTTGTTCGTCATCCCGGTTTGATAGGGATACTCGCCGGTCTCGAACGCACGACGGATCGCTTCCGGATCCCGGCGTTTCTGCGCAATAGATTTGGCCGCCTTGATGGAGGCTTTGCCGCCATTTGCGCCTGCTGCCATGCCCAGCGCTCCAGCGCTGCGAGCGACCAGGCCGGCGGCAGCCCCGGGGTCGACGGCAATTGCCGCCGCGCCACTGCCGTTCGCCAGTGCGGTCGGCTCGGTGGTTGCCAGCGGGCCCGATGGTTCGGCTCCCGTCGATTTCTTGGTCGCGGCAATGCGTCCCTGGGCCATGCGTCCCCCGATCAGTTGCCAATGAAGAGCCTGGAATGCGGCTGGCGTCGCCTCACGATGCGATCGCAGATAGCCCAGCCTCGCGAAATCGACCGGCGCGGGCATTGAGAGAGATCAAGCCCCGGCCCACGTAATCAGTGCACTGAATACAGAAAACCGCTTGAAACCATCGAAAACCGGAGATATCCTCCCTGAAAAGCGCCATCCTGTATACAGTATGGATGCAGAAGATTGATGGAGGTCCTGATGGCTGCTTCGTTTCCGATGAACGCTTGGTATGCCGCCGCCTGGGACGTCGACATCAAGCGACAGCTGTTTCCGCGCACGATCTGCGGTAAGCATGTGGTGATGTATCGCCGCGCCGACGGCGGTGTCAGTGCGCTGGAAGACGCCTGCTGGCACCGGCTGGTGCCGTTGTCCAAGGGCCGGCTCGAGGGCGACACCGTCGTCTGCGGCTATCACGGCCTGAAATACAACGCGCAGGGCCGCTGCACCTTCATGCCGTCGCAGGAGACCATCAATCCGTCCGCCTGCGTCCGCGCCTATCCCGTCGTCGAGCGCCATCGCTTCGTCTGGCTCTGGATGGGCGACCCCGCTCTGGCCGACCCTGCCCTCGTGCCGGATATGCATTGGAACGACGATCCCGCATGGGCCGGTGACGGCAAGACCATCCATGTGAAATGCGACTATCGGCTGGTGGTCGACAATCTGATGGACCTCACCCACGAGACTTTCGTGCACGGCTCCAGCATCGGCCAGGACGATGTCGCGGAGTCGCCGTTCGACGTCACCCATGGCGACAAGACCGTGACCGTCACGCGGTGGATGAAGGGTATCGAGGCTCCGCCATTCTGGGCCGCGCAATTGCAGAAACCCGGTCCGGTTGATCGCTGGCAGATCATCCGCTTCGAAGCCCCTTGCACGGTGAATATCGACGTCGGCGTGGCGCCCGCCGGCACCGGTGCTCCAGACGGCGACCGCTCGCAAGGCGTCAATGGCTTCGTGCTGAACACCATGACGCCAGAGACCGAGACGACCTGCCACTATTTCTGGGCCTTCGTGCGCAATTACCGCCTCACCGAGCAGAAGATCACGACCAATATCCGTGAAGGCGTGGCCGGCATCTTCCACGAGGACGAGATCATTCTCGAAGCGCAGCAGCAGGCGATGACCGCCAATCCGGATCGCGTGTTCTACAATCTCAACATCGACGCCGGAGCCATGTGGGCCCGGCGCGTGATCGATCGCATGGTGGGGAAGGAAACGACGCCGCCGAAGCTGCAGGCGGCGGAGTGAAACCATGAGCGAAGCCGACCGCTCCGTCTCGCAGACCGTCCGCGCGCAGTTGGGACTGCGCGACATGATCCTGTCCGGACAACTGCGCTCCGGCGAACGGATCAGCGAATTGCAGGCCGTCGACATCACCGGGGTGTCCCGCACGCCGGTACGGCTCGCGCTGGTGCGGCTGGAAGATGAGGGCCTGCTGCAGGCGATCCCCTCCGGCGGCTTCATGGTCAAGGCGTTTTCAGAGCGCGACATCCTGGATTCCATCGAACTGCGCGGCACCCTCGAAGGCCTCGCCGCGCGCCTCGCCGCCGAACGCGGGGCGAGCGCGCGCGCGCTGGAACCGCTGAAGGAATGCTTGTCGGACCTGGATCAGTTGGTGCGGCAGGATCCGATTTCGGTCGAGGCCTTCTCGGCTTACGTGACGATGAATGCGCGATTTCATGCTCTGCTGACCGACCTGTCCGGCAGCGCGCCGGTGATCCGGCAGATCGATCGCGTTTCGGCGATGCCATTCGCCTCCCCCAGCGCGTTCGTGATGGCGCAATCGGCGCTGCCCGAGGCGCACAACATTCTCCTCATCGGGCAGGAGCATCACCGCATCGTCGTGGACGCCATCGAGAACCGCGAAGGAGCGCGCGCCGAGGCGATCATGCGCGAGCACGCGCGGTTGGCCGTCCGCAATCTTCGCCTGGCATTGCGTAACCGGACCCATCTCGATCTGCTGCCTGCGCTCGCGATGCTGGCCGCGACGCCGGCCGATTGAGGGAGAGCCCCATGCGTTTTGCCGACCATTGGATGGGATGTCGCGTCGAGGCTATCCGCAACGTCGCGCCGATGATTCGTGAAATCACGCTGAAACCCGATGTCGCGCTGCCAAACTATCCGCTCGGCAGCCATATCGATGTCAGCCTGCTGATCGATGGCCAGCCGCAGACGCGCTCCTATTCCCTGGTGGGAGAACGCGACAGCGAGACACTGCGCATCGCCGTGCGCCTCGCGCCGGACAGCCGCGGCGGCTCGAAAGCGATGTGGGCTCTGGACGTCGGCGCCCGGCTCGAGATCTCCAGTCCGTCTTCGCTGTACGATATCGACTGGACCCGCAAAGCATTCTGCCTGATCGCCGGCGGTATCGGCATTACGCCGATCACCGGCATCGCAGCGGCGCTGTCTGCCAAAGCCGTCGATCTGCAATTACATTACGCCGTGAAGACCCGCGATGATGCCGCCTATTTGGATGAGCTTGAAGCCCTGCTTGGCGACCGGCTGACGCTACATGCGCGCGACGAAGGCAAGCGGCTTGATCTGGCCGCGACCTTTTCCGCCCTGGCTTTCGACGCCCTTGTGATCCTGTGCGGCCCGATGCGGATGCTGGAAGACGCGCGGCGGGCATGGAATTCAGCCGGCCGTGCCCCCGCCGATTTGCGCTTCGAGACCTTCGGCTCCAGCGGGCTGCTGCCGAGTACGGAATTCCGCGTGTTGCTGAAGGGCAGCGCTGCGCAGATCATCGTGCCGCAGGGTCGCTCGATGCTGGCTGCCCTCGATGAGGCCGGGTTCGAGGTGATGTCCGATTGCCAGCGCGGCGAATGCGGCGTCTGTGCCATCGATGTCGTGTCAGTGGAGGGCGAGATTGATCATCGCGACGTCTTTTTCAGCGACCATCAGAAGAGCACGAACACCAAAATCTGTCCGTGCGTGTCACGCGTGGTCGGCACGGTGACGGTGGACACGCTGTATCAACCGGATGCGATCTGACGTCACGCTTCGATGCGCAGAGAAGCGATCATCGAAGCGACAGCCAGCACGATGACGACCGCGCCATAGGCATAAGCGACGCCGTCCAGCCCGAGATAGGGCACGGCCACACCCGCTGCCAGCGCCGGCAGGCAGAAGGCCAGATAGGAGATGATGTAAAAGGCTGCCAGCAAGCCGGCGCGCTCATGCGCTTCGGCCGTCGGCAACAATGCGCTCAGCGTTCCCGCAAACGACGCACCGAAGCCGATGCCGGCAATCATCGCGCCGGCGAACAATGCGACGACGCTGTGCTGCCAGATCCCAAGCAGGGATGCGACGACGCCGAGCGACAAGGTCGCCGTGCCGAGCACCAGCAACCGCCGCGCCGGCAAGTGCCGCAGCGCCGCCACTGCCAGCGCGCCCGACGCCATCAGTGCTGCGATCACGACGCCTCCGATCCAGGGTGCGCTCACGCCTATGGTGACCGCCACGACGGTGGGCATCAGCGACAGATAAAAGCCACCCAAGGCCCAGCCGGCGATGCTCGCGGGAGCAACCCGCACCAGCGCGGCGCGGGACTGCGGCGGCACCCGCACGTTTGGCCGCAACGACGCCAATGCCCCCGGCTTGCGCGACACCGTTTCAGGCATGACAACCAGCAGCACGATCATCACCGCCGTGATCGCGAACAGCACCTCATAGACGAGATGCAGCGGATCCGGGCCGTAAGTCACCAGCAGCGCAGCGCCGAGCACACCGACCATCAGGCCGATAAAGGCGGTGACGCTGTTGAGCAACGGCCCGCGCTTGCGGTCGCTGTCCAGGATGGCGGCGCCGAGGGTCGTGGTGGCAATGCCGACACACAGGCCCTGCACCGCGCGGGCTATGATCAGATGGGTGACATCGGTGGCATAGGAGAACAGCACCATGGCCACGGCATTGACCAGCAGCGCCACGAATATCACCGGCTTGCGGCCGACATAATCCGACAGCCCGCCTACCGTCAGCAGCGCCGCGAGCAGGCTGATCGCATAGACCGCGAATACCAGGGTGATCATCAACGGCGTCAGATGCATGGACTCCTGATAGAGCCGATACAGCGGGGTTACGGCGCTGCTGCTGGCGGCGACCAATGCGGCGCCGGCAAAGCTGTAAGCCGCCATGGCGGCATGCCCCAGCACCCAGCCGTTTTTTTTGGCTGACGCTGGCGCGTGGATGACGCGTGTCTGTTCGGTGTCGCCTTGCATGGCCGCCTCTCAAGCTAAGTCGTCTACCTATTTGGCCAGCCAGGGGACACCCGAATCCAGAGCACGATCCTCATGGTGGGGCGCACGCATCTCCGACCATGAATGGGGCGCTTGACCATCCTTCGAGACGCGGTCGAAGACGACCGCTCCTCAGAATGAAGCTTCGTGACGAGTGAGCTATCGTGGCTTTTCATCCAGCTGATAGGTCAGATGCGCCTTCACCGTCGGCCATTCGTTGGGCAGGATGCTGTAGATGACGGTATCGCGCAGCGTGCCGTTGGGGGCGATCTGGTGGTTGCGCATGATGCCGTCCTGCTTGGCGCCGAGTCGTTCGATGGCACGGCGGGACTGGTGGTTGAAGAAATGCGTACGGAATTCCACCGCGATGCAATCCAGATTTTCGAACGCATGCTGCAACAGCAGCAACTTGCACTGCGTGTTCAGGCCGGTTCGCTGCACCCACCTGCCATACCAGGTCGATCCGATCTCGACCCGGCGATTGCCAGCATCGACATTCATATAGGTGGTCATGCCGGCGATCTTGCCGCTGGCATCCTTGACCGTGAAGGGCAGCATCCCGCCCGATGCCTGCAGCGACAGACGCCGTTCGATCTCGGCGGCCATCGTCTCCGGCGCAGGGATCGCCGTGTACCAGATCTTCGACAAGTCGCCATCCTGCGCCGCCGCGATCAGGCCGTCGCAATGCTCTTTGGCGAGAGGCTCGAGCCGGGCGTGAGGTCCAGACAGCGTTACGGGTTCAAGCCACGACATCGATCGTCCTTTTCCATCGTCATTGCGAGGAGCGTAGCGACGAAGCAATCCAATTCTTGGCTTCTGGATTGCTTCGCTGCGCTCGCAATGACGGCTACGGTCACTTGTTGAGGAAATTCAGCGGCAGCCCGCCACGCGGCCAGTCCATCGCGATCAGTTCACCCTTGCCGGACAGCGTGATGTAAGCCGTCTTCAGTTCGGGACCGCCGAACGCGATGTTGGTCGTGACGCGATCGCCGGTCTCGACTTGTTCCACCAGTTTGCCGTCCGGCGCAATCACTGAAATGCAGCCACTCACCAACGTCGCGACGCAGACATTGCCCGATGCTTCCACTGCCAGCGAGTCGAACATCTGATAGCCGCCAAGACCGCAGATCGGCCGGCCGCGCTCCCCGCGATAGATCGTGTCGCCCGGCACCACCTCTCCCGGCGCGCCGACATTGTAAGCCCAGAGCCGGCCGGTCGGCGTTTCGGCGATATACATGGTCTTTTCGTCCGGCGAGAGACCGATTCCATTGGCCGGCAGCACGCCGATCACCTGTTCAGTGATTTCGCTCATGCCCGGCTTGATGTAATAGGCGCCGCCGACATCCATGTCGCGCGCGCGGCGCTTGCCGAGCTCGCTGAACCACAACCCGCCCTGCTTGTCGAACACGAGATCGTTCGGGCCTTTCAGATTGTGCTCGCCGCATTTGGTGAACAGGGTCTCGACCTTGCCGCTCGACAGATCGACGCGCTGGATGGCGCCGCCGATATATTCGTGCGGCTCGGGCGCATGCGGCATCAACATGCCGCGCGACGGCACCCAGCTGAAGCCGCCATTGTTGGTGATGTACATCTTGCCATCCGGCCCAAGCGCTGCGCCATTCGGCCCGCCCGGAATCTTGGCGACCACCTCCTTGCGGCCATCGGGATAGACCCGCGTCAATTGCTGGGCGCGAATCTCGACCAGCACCACCGAGCCATCCGGCATCACCACCGGGCCTTCTGGAAATGCGAGATCGGTGGCGAGAACGCGGATGTTGGGGCTGGACATGAGCAAGCTCTCCCTTGGATTTTCTTGATGTCGCCGATCACTGCCGGCGCGCGAACGAGGGAAGTAGAGCAAACCGCCCCGGCCCTGCCAAGGCGCGCAAATGCATGGCCACTTGCACGCCAGCGCCATTCCGCCTTAGCTGACGTCACAAAAAACAGAACATCATACGAAACGTCAAAAATGTGCGAGAGGAAGCCATGTCTGAAGCCGCGACATCCGACGAAGTGCTCTACGCCGTCGCCGACAATATCGCGACGATCACCCTCAATCGGCCCGAGCGGATGAACACGATCTCGCGCGAGATGCTGGCGCAACTCAGCGCCCTCTTCCTCAAGGCCGATGCTGATCCGAATGTCCGCGTCGTGATCCTGACCGCTGCCGGTCGCATGTTCTGCGCCGGGCTCGATATGGTGAGCGCCACCCAGGGCAAAGGCATCGGCTCGGCCAACGATGCCAACAGTTCGCGCACCACGCTGGACATGAAGACGGCGCAGCCGATCGTGATGTTCAACATGGAGAAGCCAACCATCTGCCTGCTCAACGGCGCCGCAGCCGGTTATGGCATGGACATCGCGCTCAATTGCGACATCCGCATCATGGGTGAGAGCGCCAAATTCGCCGCGGCCTTCGTCAAGCGCGGCGTGGTGCCGGAGTCCGGCGGGACATGGTTCTTGCCGCGCATGATCGGCTGGGCGAAAGCCGCCGAACTGATCTTCACCGGCCGCACCCTCTCGGCACGAGAAAGCCTCGACATGGGCTTGACCAACGAGGTCGTGTCCGATGCCGACTTGCAGGCGCGGGGCCGCGCGGTCGCGGCCGAGATCGCCGCCAATGCGCCGCTCGCGGTGCAGGCCGCCAAACGCATGATGCGGGCTGGCCTTTCTGAGAATTTCGGCGAGCACGTGCACCACGTCTTCCTGCAACTGCTGCCGCTGTTCCGCACCGACGATTTTCGCGAGGGCATGGCGTCGTTCCTCGAAAAACGTCCCGCCGACTTTCAAGGCCGCTAGGCACCTGCGCAGTGCAACACCGCGGCGCTTGCCGCGCTGGCTTCCTTCCAAGCCTCAGGCTCGGTGCATACTCCCTCCATTCGAGCCGCTTCATTTAAGCCTGCGCAGATAGGTGATGCGGTTGATCGAACCAAAGGTCGAGAATGGCGAAGTTCTCTTCATCATGAACCCGCTGGGTAAGGGCCAGAGCTGGGAGCTGTTCGGACCGCTGATGTCAGGCGAGAAAGAATCGTAGCTAATTCCGCCTCACGGTCGCTCTCTCCAATTGCGGAGAGGGCTTCACCGCGCATGCGCTATGCTCCTCGATCGGCAACGTGCATACTCGACGTCTCATCAAAGGTCAGTCAACTGACCGACAACAAAAGACGTTAGAGGAAACGATGACTCTGATCCATTCACGCGGGCGTTCTGCGCTTCTCGCCGTGCTACGCGCAGAAGACATACGACCCAGGCGCGTCCGATACCGAGATCAAGATCGGCAATATCATGCCGTATAGCGGACCGGCGTCGTCATATGCTTCGATCGGGAAGTCCGAGGCCGCCTATTTCCGGATGATCAACGATCAGGGCGGCGTCAACGGCCGCAAGATCACCTTCATCAGCTATGATGACGCCTATTCACCGCCCAAGACGGTCGAGCAGGCCCGCAAGCTGGTGGAGAGCGATGAGGTCCTGCTGATCTTCAATCCGCTGGGGACCGCGACCAATTCGGCGATCCAGAAATACATGAACCTCAAGAAGGTGCCGCACCTGTTCGTGTCATCCGGGGCATCGAAATGGGCCGATCCGAAGCACTTCCCCTGGACCATGGGCTGGTCCCCCAGCTACCACAACGAAGGCCGCATCTGGGCCGCGTGGATCCTGAAGAACCATCCCGATGCCAAGATCGGCGTGCTGTTTCAGAACGACGACATGGGCAAGGACTATTTCAACGGCGTGCGTGAAGGCCTTGGCGACAAGGCCGACAAGATGATCGTCACGCAATCGAGCTTCGAAATCAGCTCGCCAACCGTTGATTCGCAGATCGTCCAGATCAAGACCGCCAATCCCGACATCTTCCTGAACATCGCCTCGCCGAAATTCGCCGCCCAGGCCATCAAGAAGGTGGCCGAGCTGAATTGGAAGCCGGTGCAGATGCTGGTCAATGTCTCGCAGTCGGTCGGCTCAGTCATCAAGCCTGCCGGCTTCGACAACGCGCAAGGCGTCATTAGCGCAGCCTATATGAAGGACCCCACCGACCCGCAATGGAAGGACGATCCGACCATCAAGGAGTGGCACGCCTTCATGGACAAATATTATCCGGACGGCGACAAGAACGATATCTATACGCTCTATGGCTTCGGCATCGCGCGTACGCTGGTGCATGTCCTGCGGCAGTGCGGTGACAATCTCACCCGCGAGAACGTCATGAAGCAGGCGACCAGTCTCGATTATGAGGTCGGCACCTTCCTGCCCGGCACGCGGATCAAAACGAGCGCAACCGATTACAGCCCACTGCAGCAATTGCAGATGATGCGCTTTAAGGGCGAGCGCTGGGAGTTGTTCGGGCCGGTGCTCAGCAGCGAGTAACCACCCCCGGCGGCCGCCGATCTACTTGCCGCCTTCCTTGTCAGCCGGCGCGTCCTTGGACGCCGCCGGTGCGTCCTTGGTGGGCGCCGGTTTCTTTTGCGCGACCTGAAGCTCCTCGACAGTCTTCTGCAAGCTCGCCACGGTCGCCTTCAACGCATCGACCTGGCGGGTGACGGCATCGACGCGCGCTTGCTGCTCGTTTCGCAATTTACCGAAGGTCTGTTGCAGGAAATTGACGTTGCTCTGCAGACAGCTGGTGCGCCGCTCCATGGTTTTCTCAGCGGTGCAGATTTCGATGCCGGGAACGTCCTGCGCAACTGCCTTGGCAGCGCCTGAAATGATTGCCACAGTCAAAGCCAGAAATGTCCATCCGCGCATCGTCAGTCCTTTCGTTCGCCAATCGCCGATGAGACCAAGCGGGCCTGTGCTCGCCTGTCAACCGGTTGCGAGGGGAACGACGTGGTGGCCGCGCCGTTCCCTGCTTCGGAGATCCTGATGGCGACACGTGAAAAACGACTGGCGGAGTTCAACGGCCAGGGCGACCCGGAGCCGCATCAGAGCGTCCAAGTGCTGTGCGAGGATCACAGCGGCACCTACCAGCTGCCATTCGCCTGCAAATTCGCCGAAGGCGAGTGGCGCAACGCGGACACGGGTGATGCGGTGGAAGCACGCGTGGTCGGCTGGCGGCTGCCACGCACCGCATGACGACCGCATACGTGGCGGGTGCATGACCACCGCTAGATCACACCTGGATCGACGGCCGAGATCGACGCTTATGCGTAGAGATACCCGACCGGCTTGCCTTCGGTGCGCAGCGGGCGGACGTCTTTGCGGGTGATGATCTGCCCGGCCAGGCCATCGATTTCGTCGCGCTGGGTTGGGGTCCAACTGCGCAACTGCTCGAGCCCCTTCAGCAGACCGAGTCGCAGCACCTGTGTATTGGCGCCCACTCCCACCAGCGTGACCGACGTCTTGCCGGCTGTCACGACATCGCCGGCCGCAAGCTCGAACGCTTGGCCGGCGCTGTCGCGGAATTCGGCAGTGCCGCGGATCACGCGATAGATGACGACCTCGCCCTTGGAATAGGACGCGGCATCGACGCCGCCATTGCCGCTTTTCGGCAGCAGAGCATGGCCATCCGGATCGGTCGCGATGATATGGCCGGTGACGAGATGACCGCTCGGAATTTCGATGCCGATGTCGCGGACATAGACCGGCCGGCCTGCACGCACGGCGCCATCGGTCAGCGGCTTGTACAACGCGTCCAGCGCCAGCGGATCCTGCAGCCAGAAGCCGGCATCGGCGGGGCGATCATGCAGCGCATGGGTCCAGGCGACACGTGGCGTTTCCGCCTCGTCGATCTGTTCGGGGCCGACGATGGTCGGATTCGGAAACGTGGTCGGGTCGGTGACGAAGGCTTCGATGAACTTGCCCGAATAGCCCATCGACATCGCATCGGGCACCACCGTCTGTGGCGTCTTCAGATTGGCCGCGGTGTCCAGCCCCGACCAGGTATAGAACAGCTGGCGATGCACGATCGCGCTCTGCAGCATGACAGCGCCAGGGCCGACATAATAGACGCGGCCATCATAGTCGAAGGTGAACATGCCCGAGGTAACCAGCACGAGCTGGAAGCCACCGGGCGGCAGATGCAGGTGAAAGTCGGTCGGTCCGGTGTCGTCGCGATAGATCGGCAGGTTGGTCGCCACCTCGTGCAGCAGGAAGGTTTCGTGATTGGCGTGGAAACCTTCATTGGCGCGGTTGTACAGCGCCTGCGGGCGATAGGTGGCTTCGTAATGCGCGTCGCGATCGCGATCGATGGCGACGAAATCCTGATGATTGAGACGGAGCGGCGCGCCATTCGGGCGGGTCAGTCCAGGCCAATTGGGATCGACTGCAGCATGGATATTCATGGCATCCTCCAATCTCGGCAGAGTTTCGGCGTCGACTGGCGCCTCCACACGGCGGTTTCCGCGTTGCATCATGCGATCTTCGCGCCAGCGCGTGGGCCAGCGGTCTGATACCAAAAGCACGAAGCAACGCCGGTTTTTCGCACGAACTGGCTGACCCAGATCGATATCCGGAATGCCAGCTGGACACTCGTTGGGCATCGATGCCCGATCGCTAGGCCATCAGCGGACGAGGCGTCACCCGCCGCGTGCCAATATTCGACTTCGAGTTCTTCGATATCGGCGGGCTCCCGCCGGGCCGCCTCGACCCAGTCGCGCATCTCCGGCAGCGCCATGATGGTGGCTGCATAAGCCGCAAGCTGCGGCTCGAGCTTGACGTCATAGGTCATGAAGCGCGTCACCACCGGCGCATACATCGCATCAGCCATGCTCCGCTTGCCGAACAGGAACGGTCCGCCGGACACCGCGAGGCAGTCGCGCCAGATCGCGCAGACGCGATCGATATCAGCCTGCGCGCGCGACCAGATCTTGAAATTCGGGAAATGCCCCTTGATGTTGACCGGCAGCGAGGCCCGCAGCGTGGTGAAGCCCGAATGGATTTCGCCGCAGATCGAGCGGCAATGCGCGCGCTGCACCCGATCCGCCGGCAACAGGCCGGCCTCGGGCAAGATCTCGTTGAGATACTCGCCAATGGCCAGCGTGTCCCACACCACCGCGCCCTCGTGGCGCAGGCATGGCACCAGGATCGATGACGACAGCAACAGGATCTCCGCCTTGGCGGATGCATCGTCAGGTGCCGTGATGATCTCCTCGAAGTCCAGCCCGGCGAACCGGGTCAGCAGCCAGCCACGCAAGGACCACGACGAATAGTTCTTGCTGCTGATGGTGAGCGTAGCCCTGGTCATGATGCTCTCCCTAACGCCTTACCACACCGCTGGCCCATGCCGACGCCTGATCCCGGCGCCGGCAATCGGGGCTGCCCGCTATTTGATCAGCAAACCATGTGCCAGTTTGACGGAAGATTTGACTCCGCGCCCGCTTCGCTATTGCATAGCAACAAAGCAGGGACGGCGGCGGATGATGTCAATGATGTATCAGGCCTACCAGAACCATATGGATCTGACGGCACCTTGGCGTAGTGGCGCTGCTTCGGCGCTGAAGTATCTCAACCTTGTCCCGGCCGGTACGTCGGAAAAGTTATTCGGTCGCCTCTCCGCCGCCCTCGAACTGATTTCACGCTCGGCGCTCACCTACCACCGCCCCGATTTCGAGATCGGCAAGGTGATGGTCGGCAACAGCGAACTCGACGTGACCGAGGAGGTCGCCTTCCAGACGCCGTTCGGATCGCTGCTGCATTTCAAGAAAGACAACGCACCGCCGCAGCCGCGGATGCTGCTGGTGGCACCGATGTCGGGCCACTTTGCGACCCTGCTGCGCGGCACCGTCAAGACGCTGCTGCAGGATCACGACGTCTACATCACCGACTGGCATAACCCGCGCGACATTCCCGTCAGCCAGGGCCGCTTCGGGCTCGATGAGTATACCGAGCACCTGATCACCTTCATGAACGAGCTGGGTCCGCGCGCGCATATGGTGGCGATCTGCCAGCCGTCGGTGTCGGCGCTGGCGGCGGCGGCGATCATGTCGGAAGACAATCACCCAGCCCGTCCGGCCAGCCTGACCTTGATGGCCGGCCCGATCGATACCCGCATCCAGCCGACCAAGGTCAACGACTTCGCCAAGAGCAAGCCGCTGAAGTGGTTCGAGGAGAACCTGATCAACTACGTGCCGCTGCAATGCAAGGGCGCGTTCCGTCAGGTCTATCCCGGCTTCATCCAGTTGACCGCCTTCGTCTCGATGAATCTGGAGCGACACATCAAGTCGCATGTCGATCTCGCCGATCATCTGGCCAAGGGCGAAATCGACAAGGCTGAGGTCATCAAGACTTTCTACGACGAATATTTCGCGGTGATGGATCTGCCCGCGGAATTCTATATCGACACCATTCGCGACGTCTTTCAGGAACACCTGCTGCCGCAGGGCAAGCTCACCTATAAAGGTCGTCCGGTCGATTGCGGTTCGATCAAGCGGATGGGGCTGATGACCGTCGAGGGCGAGAAGGACGACATCTGCTCGATCGGCCAGACGCTCGCGGCGCAGGATCTCTGCACCGGTGTCCGCCCCTATCGCAAGGTGCATCACATGCAGGCCGGCGTCGGCCATTACGGCGTGTTCAGCGGACGCCGCTGGAACAACGAAATCTATCCGCTATTGCGCGATTTCGTCCACGTCAATTCTTGAGCTTGGGCGTCGCCGGCAATTCCGGCGGCAGGATCAGGGCTGCGATGATCACCAGCACCGAGAGCCCGGCAAAGGCGTGCAGCATCAGCATGAATCCGCCGCTTTCGTAGAGCCATGCCACGAGCCCGACCGACGCGCCGGCCGCGGTGAAGCCGACGAAATAGCGCACCGCATAGGCCCGCGATCGCCACTCCTCCGCGGTGTATTTGCCGACGATGGTCTCGTTAACGGTGATCTGGCCGAACAGGCCGACGATGACGCCGATCGCGACCAGGATCAGCGAAACGTTCGACAAGCTCGCCGCCAAATACAGAAACGGCGCCAGCACCAGCGACAGCGGCAGACAGACCGCCTTCAGCGAATAGCGATCGATGAGCCAGCCGATATTGTACTGCGTCAGCGCGCCGAACACATAGACGCAGGCGGCGATGACGCCGAGGGTGGCCGGGCTCTGCGTCAGTTCCGAAAGCCGCTCAGCGAACAGTTTCGGCAGCGCCACGGTGATCGCGTTGAACACGGTGGAGATCGCGATCACCGTTACCAGCAGCGCCAGGATCACGCGCCACATGTCCGACTTCGCCACCCGCGCCTGCGCTGCGGCCTGCTTGAATCCCGAGCGATCCTCATGTGCGACCTGTTTCATGAAGACGAAGCCGGCGGCGATGGTGACGATGCCCGGAATGATGAAAGCCCAGCGCCATCCGAGATACTGCCCGGCCACGCCGGTGATCAGCGCCGACGACGCCACGCCGAAATTGCCGAACACGCCATTGACGCCCATCGCACTGCCGAGCTTGTCGGCATAGGACACGATCATCGCAGTCCCGACCGGATGGTAGATCGATGCGAACAGGCCGACCGCGAACAGGGCTATGCCGAGCTGCAACGGTGTCTGCACCAAGCCGACTGCGATCATCGACAGGCCGATGCCGTAGAAGAAAATCACCATCATGTGGCGACGGCTCCAGCGATCGCCGAGCCAGCCGGTGAACAGCGAACCCGCGCCGAACGCGACGAAGCCCGGCGTCGCATAGGGCAGCAGTTCGGTATAGGTCTTGCCCATGGCCGGGCCCATCACCAGCACCGCCGCCGCGAAGATCAGCATCGCATAGTGATCGATAAAATGAGCGACGTTGACGAGAGTGATGACGCGTGCCGGCGAGTTCATGATTCGATTTCCAAAGCGACCAGTGATGCCGTTATAAGGACGGAGCGCAACGGGATGTCGCCAATGACTATCGTGGACACGCCAATCCTGGCTTTATCCGATCGCCGCCACTCCACCGGCGATGGCGTCCATCTGCTGGCGACCCGCTACCCCAAGGGCACCCGTCTCGACACCCATGCCCATCGCGAGGCGCAGCTCGTCTATGCCGCTGCCGGCACCATGCAGGTGACGACGCCGAAGGGGCGCTGGCTGGTGCCGCCGGACCGCGCCGTGTGGGTGCCGGCGCATCTGCCCCATGCCATCGATGTGGTCGCCGATATCGAGATGCGCTCGCTGTATTTCAATCCGGAGCGGCTGGCGCGCGATGCCGATCACGGTCTGCAAGCCGAATTCGTCGTTCGCGTCTCGCGCCTGTTGCATGAGGCGATCCTGGCACTGTTCGACGGCCGTAACGACCCCATCCGCATCGATCTACTAATCCGGCTGGCACTGCTCGAATTGCAGCAGGCGGGCGATCCCGCCACTTTCATGCCGCTGCCGCAGGAGCCGCGCTGCCGCCGCGCCGCGGAGATCGTGCTGGCCGATCCCACCCGCCAATACGAGATCGAGACGCTGGCGCAGATGGTCGGCACATCGACCCGCACACTGTCGCGGCTGTTCTCGGCGGAGACGCAGTTGAGTTTCAAGAGCTGGTGCCAGCGCGCCCGCATCGCCGCGGCGATCGAACGCTTGTCGGTGCATGGCAGCGGCTCGATGAAGCAGCTGGCTTCGGATCTCGGTTATGCGAGCTTTCCCGCGTTTTCGCACGCATTCCGGCAGGTGACGGGGAAAAGTCCGACAGAGTTTGTCGCAGCAAAGTGAGGGATCACGCACCAGCAGGCGTGTCGCTTCAATCAACCTGTCTACGGGCTGAGATATTTCTGCAGAGCAATGGCGCGGTCGCTGGAAGCGACCAGTTTGTCGATGCTGGCGAGCAGGCGCCTGAAATCGGCGGCATCGAGGCAATCGAACTGGATGTCGTTGATCTCGCGCTGGATCGGCGCGAGGCGCGACAACAGCGCGTCACCTTGTGCCGTCACCACGACGCGCAGCCGTCGCCGGTCCACGGGATCGGTGAGCTTGTCGAGCAGGCCCATCTCCTGCAGCTTGTTGGAGACCGTGGTGACGAAGGCGCCACTGAGGTGAAGATGCGCGGCCAGGCTGCGCACGCTCACCGGGCCTTCGGCGCCGAGCAACTTCAGCGACGTGAGCAGCGTGTATTCGACCGCCGACAGCCCGACCGCCGCAGCATGCCCCTCCAGCACCATGTCGTGCCGGGCGACGAAAGCAAGCAGCGTATGCACCAATTGGCGGAACGCGTGATCGGACCCATCGACCAGCAACGCCTTGCGCGACGTCGTCAGCGCCGGCGCTGAGAGTTTCGACTTCGGTCGACGCGGAACTGCAGGCGCAGACGGCATCGCTCTGGAACGTGGCATACAGGTTTCCGCGCCAAGATGACGTTCCAGATGTGCGACGGCCCCGACACCACGTCAAGCACATATCTATTTTGCCAAGCTATTGGGGCATGGCGACCGCAGGCAAATGCATGGCATGGATCATGGGTGTGTGCACGGCGTCGATCGCACATCATCGATGTCGCGCCGGCTCTGCGTCCTTCGTCTGGATTGCAATTGCGATACGGAGACGCCAAGCTCGGCCGTCACTCAGCTATGGAATCGAACGTGGCAAAGTCCGCCGGCAGACGAACTTCGTCCTCGACAAAGACCTATACTCCTCAAGCCGAAGCCAGCAAGAAGTCAGCGACCCGATCGGCCCCGCGCGCGGCGCTGACGACGTCGCTGCCGCAGTTGCTCGTCGATGGCTCCGATGCGCAATTCCGTCGTCTGGTCCACAGCCTGTTCGGCTTCCTGGTCCGGCATCAGACATTGCGCGAGGGCCATGCTTCTGTAATCGGTCTGGCAGGCATCGAATACACGACGCTGATCTCGATCCGGCATCTGTCGGCGCGTGGCGACGTCCATGTGCGCGC
>JAPLPC010000662.1 GCA_026400425.1 Hyphomicrobiales bacterium
TCCCGTGGAGCATCATTTGAGCAAGCTCGTCATCGAGAATGTCTCGCGCGTTTTCCCGGCGGTCGGTAGCGGCCAGCCCACACGTGCGCTGGAGCCAACGAACCTCACCGTCGCTGACAATGACTTCGTCACCATTCTCGGCCCGTCCGGCTGCGGCAAGTCCACGCTGCTGCGCATGATCGCCGGCCTGGACACACCGACCACCGGCCGCATTGTGCTCGACGGCAAGGCCATCACCGGCCCCGGCGCCGACCGCGGTATGGTGTTCCAGTCGTACACGCTGTTTCCGTGGCTCACCGTGGCGGACAACGTCGCCTTCGGATTACGTGAGCGCGGCATTTCGCAGAAGGAGCGCAGCGACATCGCGCGCAGCTGGCTCGACAAGGTTGGGCTCACCAGTTTCGCCAGCCATTTTCCAAAGCAGCTATCCGGCGGCATGCAGCAGCGCACCGCGATTGCGCGCGCGCTCGCCAACGATCCCAAGATGCTGCTGCTCGACGAGCCGTTCGGTGCGCTGGACAACCAGACCCGCGCCCTGATGCAGGAACTGCTACTGGGCATCTGGGAGCGCGAACGCAAGACGGTGATCTTCGTCACCCATGATATCGAGGAAGCGATCTTTCTTGCGTCTCGCGTGGTGGTGATGTCGGCGCGCCCCGGTCGCATCAAGGCGGACATCGCGATCGATCTACCGCATCCCCGCCACTATACGGTCAAGACCAGTCCGGCCTTTTCGGAACTGAAAGCGCGGCTCACCGAAGAGATCCGCGTCGAAGCGGTGTTGGCCGCGGAGGTTCACTAGCCGAATATGCGGATGCCGCGTCAGCTTGTTCGCGCTAGCGACGCCGATGCGCCGCACACGCGCTCAGGCAGATGCCGAAAGCCCGGACAACACATCGACGAGCTGGTGTTGCCGATAGGGTTTCGGAATGAACTTGCCACCATCCGGCAAATCGGTTTCGCTGACTTTGAAATGCCCGGACGTCGCGACGATGCGCACAGGAGGCCAACGATTTGCAACGGCGTGAGCGAGAGCCAGCCCATCCATCGAGCCCGGCATGTCGATATCGGTAAAAATCAGGCGGATATCGGTACGGGCTTCAAGAACGCATATCGCTGCGTCGGCGTCGGGCGCCTCAAGGGCCTCGAAGCCTGCGTCTTCGATCATATCGACGGCGTTCATTCGCAGCAGCGGATCGTCTTCGACCACGAGCACGACGGCGCTAGTGGATCGGGCCTCCGCGACTACTTCGGCATCGCTTTTCGGGCTGAAATTGGCTTCGGCATTACGAAATGTAGAGGTCATGACTCGAAAGCAATTCTCGAAACGAACGATACACGCGCAGTCCGCGCTGCATTGCGCGTCTTGCCTCGTACATAAAGCGTTGCTCGGATAATCGTTCCGAAACTGAAGCGGTATTCGGCTAGCTTACCTTCAAAGTTCCCGAAGCCCTGCACGATGTTTGCCTGCAATGCCGTCTAGGCAGTAGGGCGAGGCCGGGCGGTACTATCGCGCATCACCTTGAAGACACCGTGAGCCGTCGCGATCACGTTGTCGCCGACGGACACTTCGGTCGTCATGAAGATCAGGCTTTTGGTGACGCGGATCGCGCGGGGGCGAGACACGATCAGATCGCCGATCCGGGCTGCATCGACAAAGTAAGTGTCCATTTGCACCGTGGCGAGTGCTTCGGCACCGGCTGCAGCGCGGGCGCCCATCCCGCAGCTCCGGTCGGCCAGTGTCATCACGGCGCCGCCTTGCACGACGCCGCGGCGGTTGCGGTGCTTTTCCTGGCCCAGGATCGCAAATTCGTGCGCTCCACCGGCATCCCGATGCCACATCGGCCCGACCAGCTGGATGAATCCGTCGTCATGCATGACTATCCATCCGGCAGCTTCGAGTTCGGCATCGGTCATGCGTAGGTCCGTCATCAACTAAAGGTGAGAGATTTCAGATAGTTTTGCGCGACGCCAGCGCGTCCGCCACAGCGGTGCGGATATCGGCGACGGAAAACGGCTTGGTGATCACGTCATGCACGATGGCGTTCAACCCGGTCGCGCGTTCGCGTTGGTCGGCATAGCCGGTCATCAGCAGGATCGTCAGATCCGGAAAATCGCGTGCGACGGCCAAGGCTAATGCGATGCCGTCCATGATCGGCATTTTAATGTCGGTCAGCAGGAGGTCAAAGCGTCCCTGCTGTTCCGTCAGGATTTCAAGAGCTTCGGCGCCGTCCTCGGCGGTGACGATCTCGTGGCCGTCCATGCTGATAGCGCGCCCGACAAGCAGGCGCAGCGGCTCTTCGTCATCCGCGATCAGGATACGCGACATCGTTGTTCCTCAACACGTTTTGCTCCGTTGGCGCACGATCTTATCCGAAGTCCGGATGTCACTTTCGGGATCATGCTTTAGGCGCCGGCGATATCGCGCTTGTTAAAAAAACGCACATCGATACTGCGACCTTCCGCCGGCGGCGAAGCCAGGCGGGACTTGAACCAGGTTTTGTCGCCAGGGTTAAGGCCAGGCTGTTCCAGAACTGCGCTCCAGGCGTAGATTTCCGTGCCTTCTGCATCCCTGACAACAAAACGAAGCCGCGGCATGGCCGTCGGAACCCGGATTTCAGACACGACGTAACCTTCGATCAGCATCACCGGCTTCCCATCGACGGTCTCCGTGGTGATTTTGACGTCTTTGAAGCCGAGGCCGCGGATATTCACGTCGAGGCCGAAGGCCTGGTAGAATGCGGCCGTTTGCGGCATCAGCTTCACGATATCGATCCGCCAGATGAAAATGGCGACCGTAAATGCCGCCAAAGCGGCAGTCAGCACCGGCAAGACATGCGATCTGGCGAAGCCGATTTTCGGCATCTTCGGGGCAAACTTCCGCAGCCTGGCAAAGCGAGCGGGACTGGTGTCGCCGGCTGATCCGGCGTCGTCGCGCGCGGCGATCGTCCAGTCGGTATCCTCGGTGCGGGATAGAACGTTGGGGCCGGCCGGCCAATCGGCAGTGATGGGAGGGCTCTCGACCTCCGGGACGATGGGTCTGCGGACCTCGTCATCGGTCACGCCCCAGGCGCTGAGATCGGCGTCCGGTTCCGATGGACTGTCCGCCATCACGGGCTTCGGCCGCGACAGGTCCTCCGGCTTGGCAAGCCAGGTTTCCTTGCAGCGGGCGCAACGAACCGTGCGGCCGTTGTCGCCGAAGCCGGCCGGATTGACGGCGTAGGACGTCGCGCAATGGGGACAGACGATATGCATGGTGCCGAGTGCCGATGACATGGCGGCAAGCTACAAGACGACCGTTAACGAATCGGAAACCATAACGGCCGCACAAGCGAATGACCGATATCTTGAGGCTTTAGTGAACCCGTCGAACGGAGCTGCACGTGGTCCGGTTCGAAAATGTAGGCCTGCGATATGGGCTTGGTCCGGAAATCCTGCGCGATCTGAATTTTCAGATTCCCGCGCGTTCGTTTCAATTCCTGACTGGCCCGTCCGGCGCCGGCAAGACGTCTCTGCTGCGCCTGCTGTTCCTGTCGCTGCGGCCGACGCGCGGCCTCGTCAATCTGTTCGGCCAGGACATCTCGCTGCTGGCGAAGGACGAGATCGCGGACCTGCGCAAACGAATCGGCATCGTGCTGCAGGATTTCCGCCTGCTCGATCACATGACCACCTATGAGAACGTCGCGCTGCCGTTCCGCGTGATGGGCCGCGACGAAGCCAGCTATCGCCGCGAGGTGATCGATCTCTTGAAATGGGTCGGGCTCGGCGAGCGCATGGATGCCCTGCCGCCGATTCTCTCCGGCGGCGAAAAACAACGCGCCGCGATTGCGCGCGCGGTGATCGCGCGGCCGCAACTGCTGCTCGCCGACGAGCCGACCGGCAATGTCGATCCGACGCTCGGCCGCCGCTTGCTGCGCTTGTTCATCGAACTCAACAAATCCGGCACCGCCGTGATCATCGCGACCCACGACATCACCCTGATGGACCAATACGACGCGCGTCGCATGGTGCTGCATCAGGGCCGGCTGCATATGTATGAATAGGCAACACCCGTGAGCAGGATCGGCGACGAGCAGGGACCGCTGATGGATCTGGGGCAGGAACGCCCGCAGGTTCCGGCGAAGGCGCGCAATATGTCGCCCATCGTGCCGAGCGGCCAGATCGCCGGCCGCGCGCTGGTCGCCGTGGTGGCGATCATGACGTTTCTGGCCTCGATCACATCGGGTGCTGTGCTCTTGATCAACGCGTCGGCGTCCGAATGGCAATCGGAAGTCGCGAGCGAAATCACCATTCAGGTAAAGCCGGTCGCCGGCCGCAATCTCGATCGGGATGCGCAGGCGGCAGCCGATGCGGTGCGCGGCCAGCCCGGCATTGTCGAGGTGCAGCCTTACAGCAAGGAACAATCGGCACAGCTACTGGAGCCATGGCTCGGCACCGGCTTGTCGCTCGACGATCTGCCGGTGCCGCGCGTGATCGTGGCGCGGGTGACGCCGGGCACGGTGCTCGACATCATCGGCCTGCGCGGCCGGGTGGCGCAGGCGGCGCCGGGCGCGAGCGTCGATGGCCATCGGGCCTGGGTCGAGCGGATGCGCTCCATGACCTCCGCCGTGGTGCTGGCCGGCATCGGCATCCTTGCACTCGTGATCGTCGCCACCATTATATCCGTGTCGTTCGCGACCCGCGGTGCGATGGCGGCGAACAAGCCGATCGTGGAAGTGCTTCATTTCGTCGGCGCCGGCGATCGCTTCATCGCCAATCGCTTTTTCCGCCACTTCCTGCGCCTTGGCCTGCAGGGCGGCGTGATCGGTGGCGGCATCGCCATGCTGATGTTCGGCTTCTCGGAGTCCGTCGCGAGCTGGTTCTCCGGCACCGCGGTGGGTGATCAGTTCGCAGCGCTGCTGGGCACCTTCTCGTTGCGGCCGTCGGGCTATCTCATTCTGGCGGCGCAGGCGCTGGTGATTGCAGCCATCACGGCCGCGGCATCGCGGCGGACGCTGTTTGCGACGCTCAATGAAATCGACTGACACCGATTGCCAGCCACGCTGCTGCCGAAGCATCGCCAAGGCGTCGAAACGAGCTTAAAATCGGGATGGCGAGGCACCGCACCACGACGATGACCCTGTTGGACGACCATAACCAGATCGACGATGCACCGCAGCGGCCACTCCCGCCGAAGCGGCGCCTGATCCGTGCTGCCGTCGTTGGCGCCGTCGCGATCTCCTTCATGGCCGGTCTGGTGGGCTTCGTCGCGTTCCTGTCGCAATTGCGCAACGGCGATATTACGCCCGCCACCAAGGCCGATGGCATCGTCGTTCTCACCGGTGGATCATCGCGCGTGGCGGATGCCATGGATCTGCTCGCCAATGGCTTCGGCAAGCGCTTGCTGATCTCCGGCGTGCATCCGACCAATGGCATCGGCAATATCCAGCGCTCGTTGCCGGACAATAACGATCAGCGGCTGCTGCTGTGCTGCGTCGATCTCGATCGCAGCGCCACCGATACGCGCGGCAATGCCGTCGAAACCCGGCGCTGGGTCCGCAAGCAGGGCTTTCGATCATTGGTGGTGGTGACCTCGAACTATCACATGCCGCGCGCGCTGGTTGAATTATCGCACGAATTGCCGGATGTGGAGCTGATCCCGTTCTCCGTCATCGGCGAGCGCTGGCGCGACGAGGCCTGGTGGACCAGTGGCACCACACTGCGTTTGCTGTTATCGGAATATGTGAAATTCCTCGCTGCCGAAGCGCGGGTGCGGCTGGCCAATATCGGCA
>JAPLPC010000089.1 GCA_026400425.1 Hyphomicrobiales bacterium
AGTCGGTTTTCACGCAATTTCAAGCCGAGATGCAGCAGCCCACCTTCTGGGTCGCGGTCGGCAAAATCATCTGGATCAACGTGCTGCTGTCGGGGGACAATGCGCTCGTGATCGCGCTCGCCTGCCGCGGCCTCGAGCCCAAGCAGCGGATGTGGGGCATGATCCTCGGCGCCGCAGCCGCGGTCATCCTGCGCATCATCTTCACGGGTATCGTCGCTTCGCTGATGGCGCTGCCTTATCTCAAACTGGTGGGCGGTCTCGCGCTGATCGTCATCGCTGCGAAGCTGCTGGTGCCTGAGCCCGAGGAAGAGGACGGCGTCAAGGCCGCCTCCAATCTGTGGGCGGCCGTGCAGATCGTGGTCATCGCCGACATCGTGATGAGCCTCGACAACGTCATCGCCGTCGCGGCGGCTGCCAATGGCAGCGTGCCGTTGCTGATCCTCGGTCTCGCCATCAGCGTGCCGCTGATCGTCGCCGGCGCTGCGCTGATCATGGCGCTGCTCACCCGTCTGCCGGTGCTTGTCTGGCTCGGTGCCGCACTGCTCGGCTGGGTCGCGGGCGAAGTCATCGCCACCGATCCAGCTGTTCTGCCGGCGCTGCACAGCTTCTTCGGTGGTTCGCTGGGCACTGGCCTCGACAGCCTGATGGCCTCGCTTGGCACCGACATTCGCTTTGCCAATGGCGGCCATGGCGGCGAGATCGTGTGCGGTCTGCTCGGTGTCGCCGTGGTGTTGGCCGTCGGCACGGTGTGGCGTCGCCGCAGCCAGGCAGCTCATGCGGAGCAGGCGGCTTAAGCCCACCTGCGTCTATCCTGCAATCGAACGGGCGCTTCGGCGCCCGTTTATCCAAGCATCTTCCGCTCGCGCGCTTTGACGATGCCGACCACGGTATCGTTGACCGGCGTCGGTACGCCAAGCGGTTTGCCGAGACGCGGGATCGAGCCGTTGATGGCGTCGATCTCGCAACGGCGGCCGGCCTCGTAATCCAGCAGCATCGACGGCTTGGCGTGTGGAATCTTGCCGCCGAGCTGGCGCACATGGGCAACGGGATCGCCGACATCGAGCGTGATGCCCGAAGCACGGGCCACCGCGATCGCTTCCTCCGCGCAGCCGCGGGCCACGTTCCACGCATCGGTGTCGTCGATGATCTCGCCGATCGTCAGGCCGGTGGTGCATGACGTGCCGGAGAACGCGACGTTCATGATCAGCTTCTCCCACACCATCTGCTTGATGTCGTCGAACAGGGCGACCTTGAAGCCCGCAGATTCCCAGATCTTGGCGGAAGCCTGCACCAGTTGCTTCGGCAATCCGGCATAGCTGCCGAAACGGATCATCTCCATGCCGTTGTGATGGACGTGGCCGGGGCCGCGCATCGACGCACCGAAGCCGCCGACCACGCCGACGGCGATGCGATCCTTGCCGACGATCGGCGCTGCGACTTCGGGAGAGCCAAGGCCGTTCTGGATGGTCTGCACCACGGTTTCGGTGCCGAGCAACGGCGCGCAGCTTTTGGCGGCACCCTCGACGTCGAACGCCTTGGTGGCGATGATGACGAGATCGCAGGAGCCGATGCCATCGGTGGTGGTCGTGCCGTGAATGGGGACGGTGCGGTCGCCGCTTTTGCCTTCGCAGCGCAGCCCTCGGGCGTTCATGGCTTCGGCATGATCGGGCCATGCGGTGATGGCGTGCACCTCATGACCGGCATCGACCATCAGGGCTGCATAGACCGATCCCATCGCGCCGCAGCCGACGATTGCCACTTTCGCCATTCGCTTTCTCCCTGTCACCCGGCGGCGTTACGATCGCTGCTTCGGGATGACAGACTAGGTGGTCGATGCAGGATCGACCAATGCATTTGGAGATGCCGGGTGTCCCGGAAGGCGAAGGATGACCTCGCGCTGGATCAGGACTTTTTCTTCTTGCTGGTCTTTGTCCCCGAGGCCTTGTTGCCTTTGGCGATCTTTTTTGCGGGTTTGGGCGTCTTTGGAGCGGCGGGTTTGTCGGTCGCCTTGCCGACGGCGTCTGCTGTTGCCTTCGCGGCATAGGCATCGCCGGCCATCCGCATCGACCGGGCGAAGCTGTCGGCCGCGTTGTCCGCGGACACCTGAAGCCGGCGCGCGGCAGCGGCGCCATGTTCGGCCACGTCCTTTGCGGCCTGCTTGTAACGCTCCTTGCTGGACGCGTCCTTCGCCTTCGCGGCGAGGCCGGCAAAATGATCGCGCCGGGCCTTGATGGCGGCAAGGATCGCTTTGTTCTGCTGCTTTGCGATCTGCCGGATCACCACGTCGATATCGGCGCTCGCCATATCCTGTATCCTTAAGAATTGGTTAGAGTTCGGCTTGTGCAGACTATGTGGGGGCTGCCATTGCTTTGCAATCGGCGGCCGGCCCATGAGCCTTCACGCCGTGGGAGCATCGCATAGCACCAATATTCTTCGCTTTTTGCTAACGGGCGAAATCTGCTGCCCGGCAGTCCATTGGATTCACGTCGATATCGAGGCTTCGCTATTTGAGCGCAGCAAATCGCGCTAAAGCAGCGGGATCATCTCAGGCAAAGCAATCCACCATGTCCGATACGAAGCCGATCCGCCGCGGACGCCCGCGTTCCGTCGAAACGGAGGACGCGATCCTCGCCAGTGCTTATCGCATGATGGCGGAGCAGGGACTGGCCGCGGCCACCATCGATGCCATCGCGCGAGAATCGGGCGTGTCGAAGATGACCATCTACAAATGGTGGCCGTCGCGTGAGGTGCTGCTGATCGATGCGTTTCTGCGCGAAGCGGCTACCATGTTGCCGTTTCCCGACGGCGACGTTGCCGCCGTGCGGATCAGCCGTCACGCATCGGCCTATGCGCTGGCGCTGACCGGCGCATTCGGCAAGGTGCAGTTGGCGGTGATTGCGGAGTGCATTGCGCGTACGGGATCGGCGCGGTTGTTTTCGGATCGCTATCTCGCCGCACGGCGCGACCTGGCCGTGAAGATCATCAAGGACGGTCAGACGGATGGCAGCGTGGCATCGCGCGAGCCCGCCGCGGACCTCTATGACCGTATCTACGGCACGCTGTTCTATCAGGACGCCTTCGGTTTTCGTACTGTGACGGCCGATCATGCGAGAAAATTGGTCAGGACCGTGCTGGCCGGCGCTTGACGCTCAGCCGCCGATCCCTCTGGCGCTGCGAAACCATGCCAGCGTTTCGCGGGTGACGCGGCGATAGCCCCGGCCACGATGGACGATGCGCTCATCGACGATCGCGTTCAGCTTCGGCAGCGCATGAAACGGCACCGATGGATAGGCGTGGTGTTCGACATGAAACGGCATGTTCCAGCTGAACCATTTCATCAGCGCGCCCGTGTAGGTCGTGCGCGTATTCTCGTAGGCGCTGCGCGTATGTTCGCAGCCGGTGTGCTCGGCATAGAGATAGGGCCGCAGGAACAACTGCCCGACGACGAGCGGCAGGAGCCAGCACCAGAGCAGCACGGTCGTCTGCAGGGCGATCGATCCGATCAGCAGCAGCACATAGATGGCCGCATAGATGCGCGCTTCGCCGACCACAAGCGATTGCTTGGCTTCGGGGATCCACGGCGCCACCGCACGCCCCGTCAAGGCGCGGCGAAACAGCAGGCGGATGCGGTTGATCAGCTGCACGATGCCCGTATAGGCGATCGCGAGTTTGGTATCCGATGACGGAATGCTCGCGGTGACCAGTTCGGGGTCGCGGGCCGGGTCCTGCGTGAAGCGGTGATGGTCCCAGTGAAACAGCGCGTAATGCTCGTAGGGATGCACGATCAGGAATGATGACAAATGGCCGAGGATCTCGTTGGCCATCCGGCCGGTGAACACCGTTTTATGCGCGGCCTCGTGCACCGGCATGAACAGGAAGGCGATCAGATAGCCCTGAGCGGCAATCAGCGGCAGCGCCCAGAGCACGCCGATGCGGCTGACGGTGAGCCAGATCGCCGTCCCGACGACAACGATCGCGCCGTAGTGGCTGAGCGAGCGCACCAGGCCGGGCAGGTTGGCGCGGATCGACAGGTCCTTGAGCTGAGCGGGCGTCAGCGCGCGGGCTGGCTTGTCATGATGGGTGTCGATGGTTGTCATGCGCTCAGAAAGTCCTTGATCTTGGCGTTCAGGAACGCCTTGTCCGCAGGGATCTTCATCGGATTGCCGGCGCGATGGCCGTGCAGAGACGGGATCGGACAGAGCTCGGTCGAGCTTGCAGCGGTGAGCAGCGGCAATTCGGCCTCGTTGTCTCCGACCTGGAAATAATCGTCGGTCGCACCGGGCATCAGCAGCACGCGTGCCTTGATGGCCGCCATCGCCTTGACGAGATCGCCGCCGAACGCCGGACACTGGCTGATGTCGCCGTTCTGCCAGGTCCAGAGCTGCGCCAGAATGTTGTTGGCATCGCGATGTGCGAAAGCGAGGTCCCATGAGCGACTGAGATAGTCCTCCAGCGACGTGAACCCTGCGTCGCGCCACAGCTCGTCGCGGTAGAAACCATGCGACATCGCCCAGCCCGCATAGACGCGCCCCATGGCGCGCAGGCCGCGGGCGGGTCGCGCGACGAAGCGGTGTCCGTCAAAAGCGGAGTCAGCGGTCAAAGCCGCGCGAACGCTTTCGAGAAACACCGTATTGAACGGCGAGCACCGCGCGCTGCCGCAGACCACCGCCGCGCGCGCGAGCATGTCCGGATAACGTGCCGCCCAGTGATAGGCCTGCATGCCGCCCATGGACCAACCATAGACCATGGCAAGACGCGATATGCCGAACTGCTCGGTGACGAGTCGATGCTGGACGGCGATGGCATCGTGATAGCTGATGTTCGGATAGTCGGTGCCGGACGTGTTGGACGGCGACGAAGACAGGCCGTTGCCGAACAAGTTCGGGATGATGATGAAGTATCGCTCGGGATCGAGCGCCGCACCGGGCTCGATCAGCCATTCGGTGTCGTAATGCTGCGCCGCGAACGAGGTCGGATAGAGAATGGCATTCGATTTGTCGGCGTTCAGGCGACCAAAGGTCTTGTAAGCCAGCTTGAGGCCGGGAAACACGGCGCCGGACTGCAAACTGACGGTGCCTGCGTCGAAGATGTCGTAATCGGGTGATGCGCTCATGCGAAGTTTCCAGGATGCCTGGCGACCGTCGGCCTCGCGGTCACGATCGCCAATAAGTGGACTATAAGTACAAGAAATAGGAAGTGGCAACGCGAAAGTGGCGTTTGGTCGCCGCAATTGCGGGCAGCAACCTGCTGTTTCTTTACGCTGTGGTTTGACCGATTGCGGCGAACGCATGCGTGGGAGTTGCACGGCACCGGCGCCCGCTTCAATATCTCCGGATCGGGCTACGCGTCGGTCGGCGGCAATCAGATCACGGTCGGCGCGATCAGGCAGTCGTTCGCATCGACGCCGGCGGTGTTCGTGGTCACGTCGCGGTCGATCTTGATGCCGTCCGTTGCCAAAAGGCGAAGCGCCTGCGGATAGATCTGGTGCTCGACGCCGAGAACGCGCGCGGCCAATGTGTCCGCCGTGTCGTCATTGGCGACAGGCACCGCGCCTTGCATGATGATCGGGCCGGCATCGGTTTCCGGAATCACGAAATGCACGGTGGCGCCGGAGATCTTGACGCCGGCGCGCAATGCCTGGCCGTGTGGGTCGAGGCCGGGGAACGACGGCAGCAATGACGGGTGGATGTTGAGCATCCGACCATACCAGCGTTGCACGAATTCCGCCGTGAACAGGCGCATAAAGCCGGCGAGGCAGATGACCTCGATCCGATGCGCGTCGAGCGCCGCCTGCAGTACTTGTTCGAACCCGGCGCGGTCCTTGCCGAATGGTTTGCTTTCGATCACCAGGGTCTTGATGCCCTTGGCCTGCGCGTTGGCGAGACCCGGTGCATCGGCGCGGTTCGAGATTACCAGCGCGATTTCGGCCGGGAAGCCGTCGGCGGACGCGGCTTCGATCAGCGCGGACATGTTCGATCCGCGGCCGGAAATCAGAATGGCGACGGGACGCATGGTCGGCCTCACAGGTTTGGCTTCACAGCGCGAGTTCGAGGTGTCCGTCATAGACGACGCGTTCGTCGCCCTCGGCCGCGATGACGTCGCCGAGCAGCGCCACGGTCTCGCCGTTCTCGCGCAGAATATCCATCACCTGATCGACGGCTTCGCGCTTGACGATGGCGATCATGCCGATGCCGCAATTGAAGGTGCGCAGCAATTCGAGTTCGGCAATGTCGCCCTCGGCGGCCAGCCACTTGAACACCGGCAGAACGTTCAGCGCCGGGAGATCGATACGGACGCCGAGACCCTTCGGCAGCACGCGCGGGATGTTGTCGGTAAAGCCGCCGCCGGTGATATGGGCGAGGCCCTTGACGGCTCCGGTTTCGCGGATCGCCCGCAGGCAGGATTTGACGTAGAGCCTGGTCGGCGTCAGCAGCGCGCCGCCCAGCGTCATCACCGGCGAGAACGGGGCCTTGTCCGCATAGGACAGACCGCTCCGCTCGACGATCTTGCGCACCAGCGAGAAGCCGTTGGAATGCACGCCGGAAGAGGCGAGGCCGATCACCGCGTCGCCGACGGCCATGTCCTTGGTCGGCAATAGCGTGCCGCGCTCGGCGGCGCCGACGGCAAAACCGCCAAGGTCGTAATCGCCATCCTTGTAGAGGCCGGGCATCTCCGCGGTTTCGCCCCCGATCAGGGCACAGCCGGACTCGCGGCAGCCTTCGGCGATGCCGGCGACGATGGAGGCGGTGGCATCCGGATCGAGCTTGCCGCAGGCGAAGTAGTCGAGAAAGAACAGCGGCTCGGCGCCCTGGACCACGAGATCGTTCACCGACATGGCGACGAGGTCGATGCCGATCCCGCCATGGACATTGGCTTCGATGGCGATCTTGACCTTGGTGCCGACGCCGTCCGTCGCCGCTACCAGGATCGGATCCTTGAAACCGGCCGCTTTCAGGTCGAACAGGCCACCAAAGCCGCCGATCTCGGCATCGGCCCCCGGGCGGGCCGTGGCGCGCACCATCGGCTTGATGAGATCGACCAATCGGTTGCCGGCATCGATGTCGACGCCTGCATCCGCATAAGTGAGGCCTTTTTTCTGGTCGGTCATGGCCGGCATCCTGGCGAAGTGCGAAACTGTGAATTTTCCGCTGGTTACGTCGTAAATTGCGGTCGCGCAATGGCTCGTAAACGGTATCCCGGCTACTATCTAGGCGTTATGCCAGCCAGGCCAGCGACGCCCGAATTCTGGCGCGGGCCGCAATCGGAAACGTCCGTTGAGTATCCCCAATATCATCACCTTGGGCCGCATTCTGCTGGTTCCGATCGTCGTCTGGGCGATCGCATCGAACCAGATGGAAATCGCATTTGCGGTTTTCGTGATCGCCGGCGTCAGCGATGCCGTCGATGGCTTTCTCGCCAAACGCTTCAACATGGCCAGCGAACTCGGCGCGTTGCTCGATCCGCTGGCGGATAAAGCGTTGCTGGTCTCGATTTTCGTGTCGTTGGGTATATGGGGGGCAGTGCCGCGCTGGCTGGTGATTTTGGTGGTGTCGCGGGATATCATGATCGTGGGTGCGGTCATCGTGTCGTGGGTGTTCGGAAAGCCTATTCCGATGAAGCCACTGATGGTCTCGAAGCTCAATACGGTGGCCCAGGTCGCGTTCGCCGCGTTGGTTCTGGCAGCGCTTGGATTTGGTTTCAATAGTTCGCCTTACGACCTGATTTTAATGGGTTTTGTGACTATCCTGACGCTGCTTTCCGTGAGCCTGTATCTGGTCGAGTGGGTGCGGCACATGAGCTCGATCGAGCCGAGCGCGCCCTGAGTGTATCGCCGCTGAGCCGGCCTGGAGTGTTAGCGTGTCTGTCCGCGTCCAACCCCGTCAATTGGCATTTGAACTGCCGCATGCAGAAAGCCTGTCGCGTGACGACTTTCTCGAAGGCAGCGCCAATGCCGAGGCGCTGGGGCTGATCGATGGCTGGCCGGATTGGCCGAACCGCGTGATGCTGCTGGCGGGGCCGGAGGGCTGCGGAAAGAGCCACCTCGCTGCAATCTGGGCCGAGCAGGCCGGTGCGCGTTCGACCATGGCCCACACGCTGACGGCCGCGACGGTCCCCGGCACGCTGGCGACGGGGGCAGTGGTCGTGGAAGACCTTTGTCCGGGCAATTTCGACGACCGGGCATTATTCCATCTCCTCAATCTTGCGCGCGAAGATGGTGCTTACGTCTTGATGACCTCACGGGTTGTTCCGGTCGCCATGGACATTGCGCTGCGCGATCTGCGTTCGCGCCTGCGCGCCGTCCCCGTGGTGCAACTCAAGGCGCCGGACGACCAGCTTTTCCGGGCTCTGATCGTCAAGTTTTGCGCCGATCGGCAGATGAGCATCGACGAGACCGTGGTCAGCTATATCGCCAGCCGGATTGAGCGGTCCTTTGTCGCCGCGCGGCGCACCGTCGAATTGCTGGACAGCGAGGCGTTGCGGCTCGGTCGCGCGGTGACGCGGGCGCTGGCCGCTGAACTCTTGCGCGAATCCTGAGTTTCCTGTCGGCTGCATGCCTTCCAAGCGCGGCGAAAACGCCTTGACGGCAGCTGTTGCGGTTCCTCAATGTCATTGAACCGTCACGCAACTAACACATTGTCCGCAGAGATCGGTTGATACCGCTCGTTTGCTCGAATGGAATGGGACTGCGACTCGATGGACTCCGCGGAACAGATTGCGATCGAAGAGAAAAAGGGTGAAGCGAAGGCCGTCGAGGCGATCGCGTCCGGGCCCGAGCGTTTCATCAATCGCGAACTGTCTTGGCTCCACTTCAATCGCCGCGTGCTGGAGGAGTCGGTCAATCCTGGCCATCCCGCGCTCGAGCGCGTCCGGTTCCTGTCGATTTCCGCCAATAATCTTGATGAATTCTTCATGGTCCGCGTCG
>JAPLPC010000028.1 GCA_026400425.1 Hyphomicrobiales bacterium
ACCATCGTGGTGCCGCCGCCGCAGATGGTCGCCAACATGAAGGTCGGCACCATGGATTGCTTCTGCGTTTGCGAGCCGTGGAATCTGCAGCTCATTCATCAGAACATCGGCTACACCGCGCTCACCACCGGCGAACTCTGGAACAAGCACCCGGAGAAGTCGCTCGGCATGCGCGCCGCCTGGGTCGACAAATATCCGAAGGCGGCGAAGGCGCTGCTGATGGCTGTGATGGAAGCGCAGCAGTGGTGCGAGAAGCCCGAGAACCGCGACGAACTCGCGGCCATCAATGCCAAGCGGCAGTGGATCAACTGCCCGGTGGAAGACGTCACCGATCGCGTCAAGGGCAAGTTCGATTATGGCACCGGCCGCGTGGTCGAGAACTCGCCGCACATCATGAAGTTCTGGGACGACTTCGCCTCCTACCCGTATCAGAGCCATGACCTCTGGTTCATGACCGAAGACATCCGCTGGGGCAAATACGAGCCGGGCTTCGATAGCAAGGCGCTGATCGCCAAGGTCAACCGCGAGGATCTCTGGAAGGACGCGGCGAAGGCAATGGGCGTCAGCGCGATGCCGACCTCGACGTCGCGCGGCAAGGAGACCTTCTTCGACGGCAAGGTCTTCGATCCGGAAAATCCGGCGGCCTATCTGAAGTCGCTCGCCATCAAGCGCGTCGAAGTCTGACCGCGCGGCACAGCTAGGAGATCAGTGTGATGAACGTGCAAGTCCTGAAGACAGAACCTGCGATTCCGCTGGCGAAAGCATCGGCGGAGGTCGTCGCCCTGGCTCCGAAGCAGCCGCCGAAAGCTGAGCGCTACGGCAAGATGGCGAAAGACGTGGCGGCACGGGTGATCCCGCCGCTGGTCGTCGTCATCCTGCTCGGCGTGATGTGGGAGCTGATCTGCCGACGCACCGGATCGACGTTGCCGCCGCCGTCCAAGGTCTACAAGGACACCAAGGAGCTGATCTACGATCCGTTCTTCGACAATGGCGGCCTCGACAAGGGGCTGTTCTGGCATCTCTCCGCCAGCCTGTGGCGCGTGGCCTATGGCTACGCGCTGGCGGCCGTGATCGGCATCGGGCTCGGCACGCTGGTCGGCCAGTCGGTGTGGGCGATGCGCGGCCTCGATCCGATCTTCCAGGTGCTGCGCACGATCCCGCCGCTGGCCTGGTTACCGCTGGCACTCGCCGCGTTCCGCGACGGCCAGCCCTCGGCGATCTTCGTGATCTTCATCACCTCGATCTGGCCGATCATCATCAACACCGCGGTCGGCATCCGCAACATCCCACAGGACTATCGCAACGTCGCCGCGGTGGTGCAGCTCAATCCGCTGGAGTTTTTCTGGAAGGTAATGCTGCCCGCCGCGGCGCCATACATCTTCACGGGTCTGCGCATCGGCATCGGCCTGTCATGGCTCGCCATCATTGCCGCTGAAATGCTGATCGGCGGCGTCGGCATCGGCTTCTTCATCTGGGACGCCTGGAATTCGTCGCACATCAGCGAAATCATCCTGGCGCTGTTCTACGTCGGC
>JAPLPC010000049.1 GCA_026400425.1 Hyphomicrobiales bacterium
CGATATCGAGCGCCTTGCGCACGATGGTCTCGGCATCCTGGTCGGTGTCGGCCAATGCACGCGCGGCGGCCAGCGCGTAATTGCCGCCGGAGCCAATGGCCATCACGCCATATTCCGGCTCCAGCACGTCGCCGGTGCCAGTGAGGACCAGCGAGGTCGTCTTGTCGGCCACGATCATCATGGCCTCCAGCCGACGCAAATAGCGGTCGGTGCGCCAGTCCTTGGCGAGTTCGACGGCGGCGCGGGTGAGTTGGCCCGGATACTGTTCCAGCTTGGCTTCCAGCCGCTCGAACAGCGTAAACGCGTCGGCAGTGGCGCCGGCAAAGCCGCCGATGACCTCACCCTTGCCTAGTTTGCGGACCTTTTTGGCGTTGGATGTGATCACGGTCTGGCCGATCGACACCTGGCCGTCGCCACCGATCACGACCTTGCCGTTCTTGCGCACGGTCAGGATGGTGGTGCCGTGCCAGCCGGGCGACGAGCCATCGCCCGAGGCGGAATAATGCTTGTTCATGGGTACCCTCGTGAGGGCCTGATCTAGGCACGGCCGCTGACGGATGCAAATGCGGCCGATAGCGGCGGAAATAGGGGGATGAGGATCGCTCCGTGATTCCCTCTCCCGCTCTCGCGGGGGAGGGTTAGGGGTGGGGGTGCCTCCGCAGGCTCAAGCGTTTGCGGCTGCCCCCACCCCGCCCTCCCCGCAAGGGCGGGAGAGGGAGAAGCACGAAGCCCTCAATTTCCACTCACCATAGGCTGCGAATCCTGCGCCCCGCCGTAGCGCCCCTGTCATCGCCCTGTTAAAAGACCGCGTTTTCAGCCAGCGAAAGGCCCATTCGATGCGCAAGGCGACGATCAAGCGCGCCACCAAGGAGACCCAGATCGAGGTTTCCGTGAATCTCGATGGTACCGGTCTGTCCAATTCGACGACCGGCATCGGGTTTTTCGACCATATGCTTGACCTGCTCGCCCGCCATTCGCGCATCGATATCACCGTGAAGGCGGTGGGTGATCTGCATGTCGATTTCCACCACACCACGGAAGATGTCGGCATTGCGCTCGGCCAGGCCGTCAAACAGGCGCTCGGCGACATGGCCGGCATCACCCGTTATGCCTCGATCTATATGCCGATGGACGAGACCCTGACCCGGGTGGCGCTGGATATTTCCGGCCGCCCGTTCCTGGTGTTCAAATCCGCCTTTCCGACCGCCAAGATCGGTGAGTTCGACACCGAACTGGTGCGCGAATGGTTCACTGCCTTTGCGATGCAGGCGGGCGTGACTTTGCACGTCGAAACCCTATATGGCGATAACAGCCATCACATCGCCGAATCCTGCTTCAAGGGTCTGGCGCGGGCGCTGCGCACGGCGGTGGCCGTGGATCCCCGCAATGCCGGCGAAGTGCCGTCCACCAAGGGGCAGCTCGGCGGCTGAGACAAGCCGTCATTGCGACGCGCGAGGCGACGAAGCCATCCAGCTCTTGCTCGTTGCTTCTGGATTGCTTCGCTACGCTCGCAATGACGAAAGGATAGAGCGTCATGCCGGTCTATACAGTTCATGCGCCGAAAAGCGCCGAGACCTCGCCGGTGGCGACGGACAAGTTCATCTTCGTGCGCGACGGCTTCCATGTCTGGGCGTTCATCGCCGGGCCGTTCTGGCTGCTGTTCCATCGGCTTTGGCTGGCATTGCTCGGCTATCTCGTGCTGTCCTTCGTCGGCGAGATCGCGCTGTCGCTGCTCGGCATTGCCGCCGGTCCGCGGATGCTGGTGATGTTCGTCATCGCGCTGCTGATGGGTTTCGAGGCGTCGAGCCTGCGACGCTGGTCGCTGTCCCGGGGCAAATGGCGGCAGCTCGACGTGGTCGTCGCCGACAATCCGGAATCCGCCGAACGCCGCTTCTTCGATCGCTGGGCGAACCGCCGGCGCCAGGACAGTTATTCGACCGATCGCGGCGCGCCGCCGCCGACCCGCCACGTCGCTGCCCAGCCGTTTTCGCGCAGGCCTGAAGACGTGATCGGCCTGTTTCCGCAACCGGGAGTGACACGGTGACCGTCGCCATCATCGATTACGGATCCGGCAATCTGCACTCCGCTGCAAAGGCCTTTGAGCGCGCCACCCGCGGCATGGATGCGCCGCCGAAGATCCTCGTCACCCGCGATCCCGAGCAGGTGTTCCGCGCCGATCGGATCGTGTTGCCTGGCGTCGGTGCTTTCGCCGATTGCCGCCGCGGGTTGAACGAGCTCGACGGCATGGTCGAAGCCATGACAGAGGCGGTACGCGACAAGGCCCGGCCTTTCTTCGGCATCTGCGTCGGCATGCAATTGATGGCGACGCGCGGCAAGGAGCACGTCACCACCGATGGGCTGAACTGGATCGCCGGCGATGTCGAGAAGATCACGCCCGATGATGAGAGCCTGAAGATCCCGCATA
>JAPLPC010000621.1 GCA_026400425.1 Hyphomicrobiales bacterium
AAGTCGCCGAACGTGATCTTGGAAGGCGCCGACTACGTGAAGGCCGTCACCGGTGGCGTCGCGCACATGTTCAACAATTCCGGACAGTCGTGCAACGCACCGTCGCGCATGATCGTGCCGCAGTCGAAGATGAAAGAGATCGCTGCGATCGCGAAGGCGCAGGCCGACAAGACCAAGGCCGGCGATCCGCGCGCCGAGGGCACCGTGATCGGCCCGGTGGTCAATCGCGGCCAGTGGGACAAGATCCAGAGCCTGATCCAGAAGGGCGTAGAGGAAGGCGCCACCCTGGTCGCGGGCGGCCCCGGTCTGCCGGAAGGCGTCAACAAGGGCTTCTATGTGCGCCCGACCATCTTCGCCGACGTCACCGAAAACATGACCATCGCGCGCGAAGAGATCTTCGGGCCGGTGCTCGTGATCATGGGTGCCAAGGACGAGTCGGACGCACTGCGCATCGCCAATGATACGCCTTACGGTCTGGCCGGCTACGTCTCTGCCGACACGATCGAAAGCGCCCGCAAATTCGGTCGCCGCATCCGTGCCGGCAACGTCAATCTGCAGGGCGCTCCGAACGACCGTACCGCGCCGTTCGGCGGCTACAAGCAGTCCGGCAACGGGCGCGAATGGGGCAAGCATGGTCTCGAGGATTTCCTCGAAGTGAAGGCCATCGCAGGCTACGACGCGGCGTAACATCGCGTCAGCGAAGCACGCTTCAAGACTGATAACGCCGGTGCAGGCAACTGCACCGGCGTTTTTCGTCAGGCATCGTGGGGCGGCTGCGAGCCAGAACGAAATCCCCACGTCTCGATCTTAACGATGCTTTTAAGAAGCTGTTTAGGCTGTCGCGATCGGCATGTCGTCGTATACCGCACGGTGACTTCTCGCAGTCATGATGTGCCGACCTCTTCGTAAAATTGACGTGTCCATGCCGCAGCTTGCCGCCACACCCGTATTGAAGCGATTGCGCGCGCATGTCGCCACGTTGCGGCGCGTGATGGGATCGAAGGCCGGATTGATCGGGTCGGATTATGCGACGCGCGACGAGGCATGGGACATGCTCGAAGGGCTGTTCAGCCCGTTCGCTCACGGATTGACGGCGGCAGCGATCGTGCTGTTGACGTGGTACAACTGGTACGCGCATGGCACGCTGTCCAGCGTGCCTGCAGCCGTCATCGTGGTTGCAACTTTCAGCCTTCGCCTGTGGTTCGTCCGCCGCTACCGCGCCCGCGGCCCCGATGCCCGTGTCTCCGACTGGGTCAAGCTGGTCGAAAAGTCGAGTTTCATCGCAGCTTTGGGATGGGGATCGAGTCTGTCGATTCTGATTTTGACCACCGAAGGCCCGGCGCGTTACGCCGTCTTCGCGCTGATATGCGCGCCCATCCAAGGCGTCACCGCCCGCGCTTATGCGATGCCGAGTGTCGTCATCGTCCATATCAGCATCGTGCTGGCGATGGTCAGTATCACATCGACGGGTTTCGGCATTCCGATCGCCATCCCGTTCGCGCTGCTCTATCTGTGGTACCAGATCGGCTTCGTTCTCGAACTGGTCGCGCTGCGGACGCGGATGCTGAAGGCGAACCATGATAAGCGCGCATTGCTGGGGCAGGTGACGCGGTACAATGCCGATCTCGCCATCATGAACGAGCGGCTATCGACATTTGCGCTGACCGATGGTCTGACCGGCGTGAGCAACCGCCGTGACTTCGATCAGAAGCTGAAGCGATGCTTGATCGAGCGCGATGAAACGGCGGCGGTCGCGCTGCTGCTGATCGACGTCGATCATTTCAAGCGCTTCAACGATACATTCGGACATCTGGTCGGCGACGAGTGTCTGAAACTCGTGGCGGCAGCGATCCGGGACATCGGTCGTGATCGCGATGGGGCGGCACGCTATGGCGGCGAGGAGTTTGCCCTCATCCTGCCGGACACGGACCGCACCGAGGCACTGGCGATTGCCGAACAGGTGCGGTGCGCCGTCGAGACCATGGATTGCAGTGCGCTGGCCGGCCCCGGCACAAGGCTGACGGTCAGTATCGGTGTCGGTCTGGCGGCTGCCGGCTCAGATATCTCGCCGCGCGAATTGGTCGAGGCCGCCGATTGCGCTCTCTACCTCGCCAAACAAAACGGCCGAAACTGCGTCGGGGATGATCTGACCGTGGGCTCCGTGACGCAACAACGCATTGCCTGATCGCTCAGCCGCCCAACGCCCCCTGCGTATTCACATACTCCGCATAGATCGACTGGCTCGACGCCATGAACAGCCGGTTGCGCTTGCGGCCGCCGAAACACAGATTGGCGCAGCGCTCGGGCAGGGCGATGCGCCCGATCGGCGCGCCGTCCGGTGCAAATATCATCACGCCGTCGAGCTCCGGCGTGCCCATGCCCCAGCCGCACCACAGATTGCCGTCGCTGTCGCAGCGCATGCCGTCGGGCGTGCCCGCGCCGGCATCGATCAGCATGCGCTTGTTGCGCAGTGCCTTGCCATCGGATGTCACGTCGTAAGCCAGAATCTTCCGCGTGGGCACGCCGCGGGATTCCACCACATAGAGGATGGTTTCGTCCGGCGAGAAGCAC
>JAPLPC010000565.1:0-4485 GCA_026400425.1 Hyphomicrobiales bacterium
CCTTCAGCCAGCACATGGCATTTTCGGAATTGTCGCTGGGGTAATTGAAGCTCCAGGCCCGACACTTCTTGTCACGCTCGCAAGTGAGCGCGCAATCGGCGGGATCGCCGGACATCGACACCGAGTGCTGGTAGTCGCTGCCCGGACGGTCGAAATTCGCCTGCGCCTGCGCAGGCGCCGCCAGCACCAGCAGAACTAGTGCAGCCCAACACGCTCCGGACAGGCGGCTCAACATGCAAAGGGCTTCCGGCTCTCGTCAAAAGGCGACCAACGATCAGCTATTGGAGCGCGCCTCACCTGTACGCCGGATGAACAGATTGACAGAATCCGCCCGGCCAACTCACAAGCAGTTGAGCTAGAAGCAATATTCTTTGTAAGCCGGCGTCACCGAGCCACCCCAGGCGCCGTTGTATTTGGCGAGCATTTCCTCGGCCGGGGTCTTGCCGCTGTCGATGATATGGTCGATCGACGTCAAATGCCGCGTTTCGTCGCGGCCATTGGCGTCGAGCCGGGCGCGGCGGCGCAAACCGCCATGGGCGATGGCCCGGCACTCCTTGGCGATCTCGAACAGGTAGTGGTCCTTGATCCGCGCCTTGAAGCCGATGCGCGGCACGTCATCGCGCAGCGCCTGTCGTTGCGCCGCTGTCCAGCGCTTGGCGATATCCCAGGCCGCGTCCAGCGCCACGTCGTCATATAGCAGCCCGACCCAGAAGGCCGACAATGCCGGCAGGCGATCGGACGTCACACCGTCGGCGCCGCGCATTTCGAGATAGCGCTTGAGGCGGACTTCCGGAAAGATCGTCGAGAGATGATTGGCCCAGTCCGACAGCGTCGGCTTCTCGCCCGGCATCTTGTCGTTCCTGCCCTCGAAGAAGGCGCGGAACGAAGAGCCGGAGACGTCGATGTAAGTGTCGCCGCGCTTGACGAAATACATGGGAACATCGAGCGCGTAGTCGACCCAGCGTTCGAAGCCCATGCCGTCTTCGAATGCCCAGGGCAGCATGCCGGAGCGGTTATTGTCGGTATCGCGCCAGATCTCGGAGCGGAACGACAGAAAACCGTTCGGCTTGCCTTCGGTGAACGGCGAATTGGCGAACAGTGCCGTTGCCACCGGCTGCAGCGCCACCGAGACGCGCAGCTTCTTCACCATGTCGGCTTCCGAGGAGAAGTCGAGATTGGTCTGAACGGTACAGGTCCGATACATCATATCGAGGCCGTAGCTGCCGACCTTGGGCATGTAGTCGGTCATGATCTTGTAGCGGCCCTTCGGCATCACCGGGATCTCCGCACGCGACCACGATGGCGTGAGACCGAGACCGAGGAAACCGATCCCGAGCGGCGTCGCCACCTCGCGCACCTGCGCCAGATGCGCCATCAGTTCGGACTGGGTCTGATGCACCGTCTCCACCGGTGCGCCGGAGAGTTCGAACTGGCCGCCCGGCTCCAGCGAAATGGCGCCACCGCCGGTGACATCATAGAGGCCGATGATGTTGCGGCCCTCCATGATCGGCTCCCAGCCGAGCAGATGCTTCATCCCCTGAAGCAGCGCCTCGATGCCGCGGGCGCCTTCGTATGGGACGGGACGGTGGCCGTCGAGCGTGAACGGGGTCTTCTCATGCTCGGTGCCGATACGAAATTCCGAGGCCGGCTTGACGCCCGCTTCGAGCCAAGCCACGAGTTCGTCGCGCGATTGCAGCGGCGTCATATCGAGTTGGTCACGCGCCATGAGAAGTCCAGTTCGAAGGCGCTGCAATCCGATGCGCGCAGTGTCGGGGACGCTGGCGATCCGATTGGGACACCAGCGCAGGTAAATTCAAAACGTCATCGCGCCTGAACGGCGTCGCGGGCAACCGGTGCAGGGCTCGCCGGCGTGTCATGGCATGCGCAACCGAGCCGGTCCAGCAGGCCGCACAGCTTTGCTGCATCTGCGTCGGTGAGCTTGGAGCCGACATGCTTCTCGATCGCCACCGCGTAGGCGCTGCCCATCTTCTTGTACAGTTCGCGCCCGGCCGGGGTGATCTCCACGAACAGCCCGCGCTTGTCCATTTTGCATTCGCGCCTGATCGCAAGTCCCTCATCGACCAGCCGGTCGATCAGCCGCGAGGTCGAATATTGCGGTATCAGCATCTGCTTTTCGAGCTCGACCGGGCGCAGCTCGCCATTCGGCGCGCGTGACAATTCCATCAGTGCATCGAACCAGGCGAGCACCGGGAAGCCGGCGCGCTTCAGATCCTGTTCGACACAGTCCAGCACGCGGCTCTGCACCCGCATCAGGCGGATCCAGGCGGCAGATGCCTCGGTTGACGGCTTACGTTTCATGACTCGGTCCAATTGGCAGCGCATCCTAGTCACTCGATGCATCTGCATCAATCTTGACTATTCCATGCCGATGCATTTAGTCACGCTTCGGCGTTACCCCAACGTCGTTAAGGAGAAATTTCGATGAAGCTGTATTATTCGCCCGGCGCCTGCTCGCTGTCGCCGCATATCGCGCTTCTCGAAGCCGGCCTGCCTTACGACCTGGTCAAAGTCGATCTCAAGGCCAAGAAGCTGGACAACGGCGATGATTATCTCGCCGTCAATCCGAAGGGCCAGGTCCCGGCTCTCGGTCTCGACAGCGGCGAACTGGTCACCGAAGGTCCGGTGATCGTTCAATACATCGCCGATCAGGCTGCCGGAAAGAATCTGGCGCCGACCGATGGCAGCCCTGAACGTCGGAAGCTGCAGGAGGTACTCACCTTCCTGAACGGCGAATTGCACAAGAATTTCTCCCCGCTGTTTCAGCCGGCGTTTGCCGACGACGTGAAGGACTTCTTCCGCACCCGCCTGACCGCCAAGTTCAAGTATCTCGATGGCCAACTCGCCGGCCACGATTATCTGATGGGCAAGCAGTTCACCGTCGCCGATGGCTACCTGTTCACGCTGCTGCGCTGGGCCGATGCTCATAAGCTCGATCTCTCGATGTTCGAGAACCTGACCGCCTACAAATCGCGCGTTGCTGCGCGGCCGAAGGTGCAGGAAGCACTGGAGAAGGAAGGCCTGATGAAGGCCGCCTGAGCGATCAGACAAACGATTGCCAAAGGGCCGGCGATGAGCCGGCTCTTTGCTCGACGGGGGCCACCGGCTGCTTCCGGGTTCCTGCAGACCCTTCAATTCGAGCACTTTGCCCCCACATAAGGCTCCATGACCTCATCTTCCGATATCAGCCTTCAGTCCGATACTCCCATGCGTGCGCCGTCGTCCGTTCCGATCGACGACGCCGTGTTGCCGTTCGACGTGGCGCCACTCGATCTGCGCGGGCGGCTGACGCGGCTCGGCCCTGCGCTCGACGAACTGCTGTCGAAGCACGACTATCCGACGCCGGTGGCGAAGCTGCTCGGCGAAGCCATCGTGCTGACCACGCTGCTCGGCTCGGCGCTGAAATTCGACGGCCGCTTCATCCTGCAGACTCAGACCGACGGTCCGGTGTCACTGATGATCGTCGATTTCCGCGCGCCCGATCGCATGCGCGCCTATGCGCGCTTCGATGCGGACCGCCTGGCGGACGGGCTATCGTCGGCGCAGTTGCTTGGCAAGGGCCATCTCGCGATGACCGTCGATCAAGGGCCGGACATGAGCCGCTATCAGGGTCTTGTCGCGCTCGATGGCGGCACGCTGGAAGACGCCGCCCATGAGTATTTCATGCGCTCCGAGCAGATCCCGACCAAGGTGCGGCTTGCCGTCGGCGAAGAGTGGCGCAGCGGCGAGGGCAGCCCGACCCATGGTTGGCGCGGCGGCGGCATGCTGTTGCAGTTCCTGCCCAAGGCCCCGGATCGCGCCCAACGCGACCTACATGCCGGCGACGTTCCGGAGGGCGCGAACATCGACGTCGTGCCGGAAGATGACGCCTGGATCGAAGGCCAGTCGTTGATATCGACGGTCGAGGATGTCGAACTGATCGATCCCGATCTGTCCGGCGAGCGGTTGCTGTTCCGGCTGTTCCACGAGCGCGGCGTCCGCGTGTTCGCGCCAACGCCGTTGCAGGCCAAATGCTCCTGCTCGCGCGAGGCGGTATCCGGCATGCTGAAGGGGTTCGATCCCAAGGACCGCGCAGACATGGTGGAGAACGGCAAGGTCGTGGTGACCTGCGAATTCTGCTCGTCGGTTTACAGCTTCACGCCGGAGGAAGCCGGCGTCGAATAGCCTTCGTCGTCGTTCCGACACGCACTCCGCGTGGGAAGCGGGAACGATGGGGCGGGCTAGTTCAGCACCCGCCTGTTCGGTCCGTCGAGCGAAAATAGCGGCACGTCGATTTCGAACGGCTCGCCCTGGTCGGTCACCATCTGATAGGTGCCGGCCATGAAGCCCGAACTCGTCGGCAGCGGCACACCCGACGTGTATTCGAAACGTTCGCCCGGGCCGAGCACCGGTTGTTCGCCGACCACGCCTTCTCCGCGCACTTCCTGCATGCGGCCGGATGCGTCGGTGATGACCCAGTGCCGGGTC
>JAPLPC010000565.1:4523-9666 GCA_026400425.1 Hyphomicrobiales bacterium
CCCAGTGCCGGGTCTTCAGCTGCACGGTTTCGCTGCCCGCATTGGTGATGACGATGGTGTAGGACCAGAAGAACTGCTGCTTTTCCGCCGACGAGCGCTCAGGCATGAAGTTGGGTTCGACGGTCACTTCGATTTGGCGGGTAATGGCGCGGTACATGAGGGTCATCGCTACGGGAGAATGAGCTTGTAACATAGCGAAAAACCGGGACGCGGCCAAATGCCGATGCTCGGCAAATTTGCCATCCCCGTTTGAACACAGTTCGTGAATATGGCCCTCGCACTGGCTGTCGCCGTGGCGGATCGCCTCGCGACATCGCCTCGCCCTGAATTGACTTGCGGCGGGGCGGCAAAGCGGCTCTTTCTTGAACCCCATATTGTCGTGCGGTGTAGAATGACCTCTGTTGCCGATCCGATTGCCGGACCCAGTCATGCCGATGCGCCCCGGCCGTCGTCTCGCGCAGCCGTATCTCCGGAGGCGCTGCCGGTCGTCACCGCGGTCAACCCGCGCGAGTTACGGCTCGATCTGTTCCGCGGCCTCGCATTATGGCTGATCTTCATCGATCACTTGCCGCAGAACCTGCTGACCTGGCTGACCATCCGCAATTACGGGTTCAGCGACGCCACCGAGATTTTCATCTTCATCTCCGGCTATACGGCCGCCTTCGTCTATGGCCGCGCCATGCAGGAGCAGGGCACGGTGGTGGCCAGCGCACGCATCCTCAAGCGCGTCTGGCAGATTTACGTGGCCCACGTCTTTCTGTTCACGATCTTCCTCGCCGAAATCTCCTATGTCGCCACCCGCTTCCAGAACCCGCTCTATGCGGAGGAAATGGGCATCCTCGACTTTCTCAAGGAGCCCGACGTCACCATCGTACAGGCGCTGTTGCTGCGCTTCCGCCCAGTCAACATGGACGTGCTGCCGCTCTATATCGTGCTGATGCTGTTCCTGCCGCTGATCTTGTGGCTGATGCGGCGGCGTGCCGATTTCACCCTTGGACTTTCGGTGCTGATCTACGCACTGACCTGGGAATTCGACTGGCACCTCACCGCCTATCCCAACGGCACCTGGGCGTTCAATCCATTCGCCTGGCAGCTGCTGTTCGTGTTCGGCGCGTGGTGCGCGCTGGGCGGCGCCGTGCGGATGGCCCGTATCCTGAATTCGCCCATCACCCTGTGGATCTGCATCGCCTATCTGGCGGGATCGTTCTGGGTCACGCTGACCTGGCACATCCCGCAGATCCACCATTTGCTGCCGAAGCAGCTCGAGCAGTGGATGTATCCGATCAACAAGCCCGATCTGGACGTGCTGCGGTTTGCCCATTTCCTGGCTCTGGCAGCCCTGACGGTCCGGTTCCTGCCGAAGGATTGGCCGGCGCTGAAGTCGATCTGGCTGCGGCCGATGGTGCTATGTGGCCAGCACTCCCTTGAGATTTTCTGCATAGGGGTGTTTCTGGCCTTTGCAGGTCAGTTTTTCCTCGGCGAGATCGCAGGCGGCGCACTGATGCACGGCCTGGTCAGCCTGGCTGGAATCGTCATCATGTCCGCGGCCGCCTGGGTTTTTTCGTGGTACAAGCGCGTCAACGCGAAAGGCGGAGGACGCGTCCGGACAACATCAGCGAGCACGGCCGACGCCGATCTTGCGGGAGGGGGAGCGTGATGACCTTGCTGCATCGAACGCGATGGCGGCACGTGGCGCTTCTGACCCTGCTGGCATGCGGGCCCGCACGCGCTGAAGATCCCGCGCCGCAATCCTGTGACGTCCCCGCCTATCTTCTCACCAGTGAAAGTTCGCTGCCGAAGGTGAAGGCAGCAGCCAAACCAGGCGGCACGCTCAACATTCTGGTGATCGGCAGCCGCTCGGCCGTGATCGGCCTGTCCGACCAGTCGGGGGCCTTTCCCAACCGGTTGCAGGCCTATCTCGCGGAGAGGCTGTCCGGCATGACGGTCAATGTCGCGCTGGAGCTGCAGGTCAAGAAGACGGCCGAGGAGATGGCGCCGACGCTTGAAAAGCTGGTCGGGGACAAAAAGCCCGATCTAGTGATCTGGCAAACGGGTACCGTCGATGCGATGCGCCAGGTGGACGGCGAGGATTTTCGCAATGCCCTGGACGAAGGTGTTGCGGCCATGAAGACGGCCGGAACCGACGTGATTTTAATGAACCTGCAATATAGTCCACGCACCGAGTCCATGATTTCCGGCTCGGCCTACCTAGATAATATGCGCGTGGTGGCGCAGCAGCACGACATACCGCTGTTCGACCGGTTTGCCATCATGCGTCAATGGAATGAGAATGGTGATTTCGACCTGTTCAGCCCCGCGCCCGGCACGGCGCTTGCCAAGCGGGTGCATGATTGTCTCGGTCGCGCGCTGTCGACCTTCGTGGTCGAGACGGCGCATATCAAGACCGAGGATTTGAGGATTCAGCGTTAATGAGTTTCGCAGCTACCCTTCCCCGCCTCGTTGTCGTCGCTACCCTTGCCGTCGCGTCCCCCGCATGCATGTCGGCCGCTCACGCCGAGGCATCGCAGCAGATCGCGCAGGGCCAGAGCGATGCTTCCCGAGGGGTCGCCGGCAAGGCAATCGACAGGGTCAAGGAAGTCGCCAAGACTGCTACCGACATTCTGAGCCGTGTGCCGTGCCGCCAACCCAAAGGCGGCATGAAGGCGCTCGGCACGCTGTCGCATGTCGCCGGCAAGCTGGCGGCCCACAAGCCGGTCATGATCATCGCCTTCGGCTCCTCATCGACCGAAGGCTTCGGCTCGACATCACCGGAATTCACCTATCCCAACCGTCTCGCAGCTCAGCTCCGTCGCGCCTATCCGGGCGCCGATATCACCGTGCTCAATCGCGGCAAAGGCGGCGAAGACGCACCGGAAATGATGGCGCGGCTGCAGAACGAAATCATCAATGCGAAGCCGGACCTGGTGATCTGGCAGGTCGGCACCAATGCCGTGCTGCGCAATCTCGATCCCACCGAAACCGGCAAACTGATCGAGGACGGCGTCGGCCGCATCCAGGCCGGCGGCGCCGATGTGGTGCTGGTCGATCCGCAATACTCACCGGCGACGACCTCGAAACCGGAGGGCACCAGCAAGATGTTGTCGCTGATGCACAAGGTCGCCGAGCTGCGCAAGGTCGGCATCTTTCCGCGCTTCGAAGTGATGAAGGAATGGCACGAAGGCCAGCAGATGGCCTTCAATTCGTTCGTCATCGCCGACGGGCTGCATATGAACGACTGGGGCTACGCCTGCTTCGCGCAGCTGCTCGGCGACAACATCATCAAATCCGTCGGCACCATCAAGATGGGCACCAACGACGCTCCGCAAGTGCAGCAGGCACAGCGGCCGATGTAATCTCGGATCTATAAGTCGCTATTGCGAGCGTCGCGAAGCAATTCAGTCTGCCTTAGCGGCTTTCTGGATCGCTTCGTCGCTTCACTCCTCGCAATGATGGCGAGAGCTACGCCTTCGCCAGCGCCGCTTCGAGATCCTCGATCAGATCGTCGCGATGTTCGAGGCCCGCCGAGAAGCGGATAAAGCCTTCGCTGATGCCGAGCTCCATCCGCGCTTCCAGCGGCAATCGCTGATGCGTCGTCGTCGCCGGATGCGTCACCAGGCTCTTCGCATCGCCGAGATTGTTCGAGATGCGCGCGACCTTCAGTTCGTTGAGCACGCGGAATGCCGCTGGCTTGCCGCCCTCGACCTCGAAGCCGATCAGCGTCGAGCCGGCGCGCATCTGCTTCTTCACGGTCGCCGCCTGCGGGTGATCGTCGCGACCGGGATAGATCAGGCGCGTCACTTTCGGATGCTGCGCCAGCACGTCGGCGATCGCCGCGGCGGTCTGGGTCTGCCGTTCGACACGGATCGCCAGCGTCTCCAGCCCTTTCACCAGCGTCCATGCATTGAACGGCGAGATCGAGGGGCCGGTCTGGCGCAGGAAATTGTGAATGTGCTCGTCGATGAAATCCTTCGACGACAGGATGATGCCGCCCAGGCAGCGCCCCTGGCCGTCGATATGCTTGGTCGCCGAATACACCACGACATCGGCACCGAGTGCGAGCGGGCTCTGCCAGATCGGAGTCGCGAACACGTTGTCGACGATCAGCCGCGCACCGCCGGCATGCGCGATCTCGGCGATGGCGCCGATGTCGAGCACGTCGAGAGTCGGATTGGTCGGGCTTTCGAGAAACAGCGACTTGGTGTTAGGCCGCATTGCCTTCTGCCACTGGTCGAGATCGAGACCATCGACGAGGGTGAAGTCGATGCCATAGCGCGGCAGCAGGTCTTCGATGACATAGCGACACGAGCCGAACAACGCCTTGGCAGCCACGACGTGATCGCCCTGACGCAGCGGCGCCAGAACGGCGGTGGTGACGGCCGCCATGCCGGTGGCTGTCGCGCGCGCGGCTTCGGCGCCTTCGAGATCGATCATGCGGTTCTCGAACATCGCCGTGTTCGGATTCGAGAAGCGCGAATAGATGAAGCCTGGATCTTCGCCTTTGAAACGCGCCTCGCAGGCCTCGGCGGACTCGTAGATGAAACCCTGGGTCAGGAACAGGGCTTCGGACGTCTCATTGAATTGCGAGCGCAAGGCGCTGGAATGAACGAGGCGGGTTTCGGGACGATAGGACTTCGCAGACATATGACCTCCAACGTGACCGCGTGTCGCGGGCACAAAAAAACCGGCCTGGACGATCGTCCTCAGGCCGGGATCGCATGCTGGAAGGACATAAGGTCCACATGGGTCCCCGGCCTGTTTAGCGACTTATTTTACGTGGCTGCAAGCCGGCCGGCTCAAATCACCACGGGATAACAGCGTTCCTATTCCCGCTTGCGCTTTCCGTCAAGGCGCGGTTGAGATAGCCGGTAAAGTTGCTGTTTTTCAGGCTGTTGCCGTTGAAAGACGACCGAAGGACCTGACCCGTGCCGTTCACCCTCGCCCCCGATGCCGATGGAATTCTCCCCGACAGCATGATCGAGGCGATGGCCGAGGCCGGCCTGATTCTGCCCGAATATGATTTCGTCGAGAGCCAGATCCAGCCCGCCAGCCTCGACCTGCGGCTCGGCCCGATCGCCTATCGTGTTCGCGCCAGCTTTCTGCCGGGCCCCAATGTGACCGTCGCCGAGCGCATCGACGAATTGAA
>JAPLPC010000675.1 GCA_026400425.1 Hyphomicrobiales bacterium
ATCACCGCCGCCGGTGCCGGCCGCGGCGCCAGCGCTGCTGCCGCCCATGGCGATGGTCTTCTTCGCCTCGGCGAGTTCGCGCTCGAGCTTCTTGCGCTCGTCCATCAAGGCGGCGATGCGGGCCGGCATGTCGTCGATGGTGGTACGCAATTCATTGGCGGCGGACTTTGCCAGCTGAATCGTCTCATTGGCGTGACGGCGCGCCTGATTGCCGGTCAGCGCCTCGATACGGCGCACGCCGGAAGCGACCGCGCTTTCGGCCGTGACCGAGATCATGCCGATGTCGCCGGTGCGCTTCACATGGGTGCCGCCACACAATTCGACCGACCAGCCGAGCGCGTTGCTGCCGCTATCACGCGGCATTTTACCCATCGAGACGACGCGGACTTCGTCGCCGTATTTCTCGCCGAACAGCGCGCGGGCGCCGGCCTCGCGGGCATCGTCCACCGCCATCAGCCGCGTGGTGACCTCGTCGTTTTCGAGCACCACCGTGTTGGCGATATCCTCGACCTGACGCAATTCATCGGCGGTGATCGGCTTCTGATGCACGAAATCGAAGCGCAGGCGATCCGCCGACACCGACGACCCCTTCTGCGCGATGTGATCGCCGAGCACCTGGCGCAACGCTTCGTGCAGCAGATGCGCGGCCGAGTGATTGGCGCGAATGGCGGTGCGACGGCTGTGATCGACATCGAGCGCCAGCGCCGTGCCGAGCTTCAGCGTGCCGCTCTCGACGGTGCCGAGATGTACGAACAGATCGCCGGCGCGCTTCTGGGTGTCGGTGACGCGGAACGTGACGCCCTCGCCGGTGAGCACGCCGAGGTCGCCGACCTGGCCGCCGGACTCCGCATAGAACGGCGTCTGATTGAGCACGACAGCGCCGGTCTCGCCGGCGGTCAGGCTCTCGACTTCGGCGCCGTCCTTGACCAGCGCGGTGACGGCACCTTCGGCACTCTCGGTCTCGTAACCCAGGAATTCCGTCGCGCCGAGCTTTTCACGCAGGCCGAACCAGACGGTTTCGGTCGCGGCTTCGCCCGAGCCGGACCACGACGCACGCGCCTTCTGTTTCTGCTTGTCCATCGCATCGGTGAACGATGCGATATCGACGGAGATGCCGCGGTTGCGCAGCGCATCCTGGGTGAGATCGAGCGGGAAACCGTAGGTATCGTACAGCGTGAACGCGGTCTCGCCGTCGAACATGTCGCCCTGCTTCAGCGACGCGCTCTTGTCGTCGAGAATGGTCAGGCCGCGATCCAGCGTCTTGCGGAAGCGCGTCTCTTCGAGCCGCAGCGTTTCCTCGATCATGGAACGGGCGCGCTGCAATTCCGGATAGGCCTCGCCCATCTCGCGCACCAGCGTGGCGACGAGCTTCCACATCAACGGCTCGCGCGCACCGAGCAACTGACCATGGCGCATGGCGCGGCGCATGATGCGACGGAGCACATAGCCGCGGCCTTCATTCGACGGCAATACGCCATCCGCAACGAACAGGTCGATGTCGTAATTGTCGTGCTTGCCCTGCAACACGGCCGCGATGCGCTCGAGCCCCATGCCGGTGTCGATGGACGGCTTCGGCAGCGCCAGCCGATTGCCCGGCGCGATCTGCTCGAACTGCATGAAGACGAGATTCCAGATCTCGATGAAACGGTCGCCGTCTTCATCGGGCGAGCCGGGAGGGCCGCCGGGAATCTTGTCGCCGTGATCGAAGAAGATTTCCGAGCACGGACCGCACGGGCCGGTATCGCCCATCTGCCAGAAATTGTCCGAGGTCGGGATGCGGATGATCTTGGAATCCGGCAGGCCGATCTTCTTCCACAGCGCGAACGCGTCGTCGTCTTCCGAATAGACGGTGACGAGCAGTCTGTCCTTCGGCAGCCCGTATTCCCTGGTGATCAGATTCCAGGCGAGCTCGATGGCGCGTTCCTTGAAGTAATCGCCGAACGAGAAATTGCCGAGCATCTCGAAGAAGGTGTGGTGGCGCGCGGTATAGCCGACATTGTCGAGGTCGTTGTGCTTGCCGCCGGCGCGGACGCATTTCTGCGACGTGGTGGCGCGCTGATAGGGCCGCTTCTCGACGCCGGTGAAGACGTTCTTGAACTGCACCATGCCGGCATTGGTGAACATCAGCGTGGGGTCGTTGCGCGGCACCAGCGGCGACGACGACACGATGTCGTGGCCGTTGTTGGCAAAGTAATTCAGAAATGCCGACCTGATCTCGTTAACGCCGCTCATGCCCGTCCAATCACGCCTGAAAACGGCCGCGACATATCCGCGGCCTCGTCCACAACCGGTCGCTTTTAGACCGGCGGGCACGCTGCTGTCCAGAAACTGTGCAGGATAATCATGGGGTTGCCGCGTTAGCTCAGGGCGGTTGATAGATGCTGCAACTGCGTTG
>JAPLPC010000559.1:0-4209 GCA_026400425.1 Hyphomicrobiales bacterium
GGCCGCCTGCAGCCGCTCTCTCTGTTGGCTCTGCTGGCGACTTTGGTGCTGTTGTTCGGTTTCCAGGGCGAACAACTTCTGGCCCAGCCCATCGTGATTGCGATCCTTGCTGTTCCGATCCTCATTCAGGTCTATTTCAACGCCGGTCTGGCCTATGTGCTGAGCCGTCACCTCGGTGTCGCGTGGTGCGTCGCAGGCCCGGCGGCGCTCATCGGTGCGAGCAACTTCTTCGAGCTGGCGGTTGCTGCGGCCATCAGCATCTTCGGCCTGAACTCCGGGGCCGCTCTGGCGACCGTTGTGGGCGTTCTCGTCGAGGTGCCGGTGATGCTTTCGGTCGTCAAGATCGTGAAGGCTTCTCGCGGTTGGTACGAGGCCGGAGCCAATCAACCCGTCACCGATGCGCTGAAGGTGGACCGATGACGATCACGATCTACCACAACCCCGACTGCGGCACGTCGCGCAACACGCTGGCGATGATCCGCCAGAGCGGCGAAGAGCCGGAGGTCATCGAGTATCTCAAGACGCCGCCGACACGCGCGCGGCTGGAGGAGCTGATCGCGGCCATGGGCATCCCCGTCCGCGCCCTGCTCCGGGAGAAAGGCACTCCCTATGCTGAACTCGGTCTCGGCGACGAGACCCTGCCGGATGGCGCTTTGCTCGATGCGATGGTGGCGCATCCCATCCTCATCAATCGTCCGATCGTGGTCGCTCCGGCCGGGGTCCGCTTGTGCCGGCCTTCCGAGCGGGTGCTGGATCTGCTGCCGACGCGGATCGGCCGCTTCGTCAAGGAGGACGGCGACGTTGTCGAAGGCTGATCTGCCCAATATCAACGAAAAGGCTTTCGCGGTGCCGGCGCAGACCGCGCTTCGGGCGAGCCCATCGACGCACCGGCCGCGCATTCTTCTGCTCTACGGATCGCTGCGCGAACGATCCTTCAGCCGTTTCGCGACGGAAGAGGCTGCGCGGCTGCTGCAGAGCTTTGGCGCCGAAACCCGCATATTCGATCCGAGCGGCCTGCCGCTTCCGGATGGCGCTCCGGTCGAGCATCCGAAAGTGCGGGAGCTACGCGATCTGTCCGCCTGGTCCGAGGGGCAGATGTGGTGCAGTCCGGAACGCCACGGGGCGATGACCGGCATCATGAAGGCGCAGATCGACTGGATACCGCTCTCCCTCGGCGCTGTTCGCCCGACGCAGGGCAAGACGCTGGCCGTGATGCAGGTCAGTGGCGGCTCGCAATCGTTCAATGCGGTAAACCAGCTCAGGATACTTGGCCGCTGGATGAGGATGATAACCATCCCAAATCAGTCGTCGGTCGCAAAGGCATACAAACAGTTCGACGACGCCGGCCGGATGAAGCCCTCGCCCTATTACGACCGTATCGTCGATGTGGCAGAGGAGCTGGTCAAGTTCACGCTGCTGACGCGCGACGTCTCCGGCTACCTGACCGACCGCTACAGCGAACGCGCCCAGGCTCTCACACCCAGTCCGCCGATGATCGCAACAGCCGAGATTTAAGCCCCGTGACCGCCGAAACCAGGTCGGGCTTGGAAGCTTGAGGTGAAGGTGTCGGGTCGAGGAAGTCTGGCGGAGAGGGGGGGATTCCCACGCCAACCCCAATAAACAATTGATAACTATGGATTTTTTATTCCGCCGCAATGGCTGTGTGTACCAATCTGATGTACCTTAGTTTGGATGACACGGCAGTCAATGGAGTGCTGCTCAAACTCTAGCATTGCAGCGCTAAGCTCGTCTTAGCCTTGGCCTGAGTTGCGAAAAGCCACTAGAACTGCCGATGATTGTGGTTTAGGCAAAATCCATCGCCAGTAGCGGATGGAGCCAGAATAATTATGCGTGGAAGCGTCGCGATCTGGCATGACACGTCGTCGAATGGCGCGGAAGGTTATGCTCCTCGAGTTGAAGTCCATATCAACATCTGGCGTAGCAATCAGCGTAAGCCGAACAACCACTTCGATCTTCTTGATATCGGCCTGCGCTTTAAAGAAGTGCGCGCTCTCCGGTCCCTGTCCATGAGTCTCCCATTCGAGGTCGGGACCAACCAAGTCAGCGACCTCTTCGACGTCATGCACGATGCCTCAACAGTCTCCGCAATTTTTAATGAGACGCTCACGCCTGGCACCAAGCGGGATAACGGAAACTGCTTTCCTGTCACTCACACAGAGAAAAAGGGGACCCAATTCTATGTCTGGCGCTGCCCAATGGATGTTTTACAGCTCTCAACGATTGGAGCGAGCGGCGACCGCGGCACGATTATCACGATTAGCGACACCTTCTTCGAGCGACTGAAGTCACAAGTCGGCGATCACTATGTCAGGCTTCGAATCAAGGTCCCGGTCGGAATGTCGAACGGTTTCGTTTCGTCTACCGCACCGAAGGACTCGGCGTTTCTAAGCACTATCTCGACCAGCGAAATCGTCGAATTCCGTCTCAACGAGCGGCGGAACTTCTCGCCTGAGCTTCGCGTCAAACTTGAAGCGAACGATTGCGGTCTCATCGACATCTCCGCGATCCATTATTTCCTTATCCGCGACATGGGCGTCGAAATGACCCAATCGCATACCGGCTTTAGGAAAATGCGTCGGCTGGAGCCGGAGATGTGGGAGCGATATCTGACCGACTGCGAGGGCTTCAGCCCCCACGATATGATTATCTATCATTGGGCATCGGTCGGATCTCCTCCCTCTGGCAGCGTCGAGAGCTTCAATGCCTTGGCGACATTCCGTGCTTATTATACAGGTAGCCTATGGGTTTACGTGATGGTGATCGTGGCGCTCGGAGCAATGGGCAGTGCTGTCCAGTCGATCGGCACCAGTCTCCTCAATTCTTTTTTTGAAGGCAGTTCACTGGCTCATTGGGGCTCCACGGTCGCCAACGTCTTGCTGCTTGCAATTTTGGCAGCAATCTTGTGGGCATCAATGCGTTTCAAGCAACGCAAGTCGTGAATTTCTTCTGCGAAGCTATCGGTTTATTAGGCAACTGGAACTATGATGCGCAAAACGATTCGAGCAGAAGGCACTAGAATGGCGGGAGAATACGACTTTAGCCGCGCGTCTATTCCGGCCCGTGGCCTGTCTGACCTTCATAATCCTGAGACAATCTACCGTGCCTTGTCCGATGCCGGCGTAGGCAGCCTTTATCCTTGCTTCGATAACTGGTTCGCCACCAAGGTCATTCCGGGACTTCGGAGCGGCGAACGACGGATACTGACCTCTGTCGTTCATGGTAAGCTCGCTGGCGTAGCCATATGTAAGCGATCCATTTTTGAGGCGAAGCTATGCACGCTTTGGGTTTCGCCTGAAGCTCGTTGCCTTGGCATCGCATCCGACATCGCGTGCGATGCCTTTGCATGGCTGGGCACGGACAAACCACTATTTACCGTCCCCGAAGAGCGTCTTTCTGAGTTCGGACGCTTGCTCTCAGAATGGGGCTTCACTAAGCACTTTGAGCATTTGGGGCTTTACCGATCTGGCCGGGTTGAGCACGTCTTTAACGACCGCAAGGCTTAGTTTTTAATCAGTTGTCGGCGCAGCGTCTCTGAGAATTCTTCGAGCGATGGCGCCATCAAAGTGATTACGGGGATACCGAGCCGGAAAGCTGCGCGCTCGCAAGCGACTTCCTCTAACATGGTAAGTGTAGCTATCTCCTTTATCTGCACTCTGCCTGCGGGGTACGATCGACGCGACAATATGTCCTCCGGACAAGCGCAGACGATCAAGATGGCAGAGGGTCTTAGCTCGTCGAAAAACAAATCCGGCACGAGCATCGGCCCCTCCCCCGTCTCGATCAGGGCATGACCATCGACGAGCAAATGGGGCTTTCGGACAGGCATTGCGCGCAACGCAGCCGTTGCGAAGCGCTGGTTCTCAAGGGCGTCGGCGATCGTTGTGACAGCCAAATCTCTCCCCGCGTCCCTTATAAGTTGACTGACGCTAACGTATTCGAGGTCGGCCACGTTGTCGGCGGCGTGTTTTGATCGACTTGTCTTGCCCGACTTGGATAGGCCTGCCACGAAAACGATCATGCGCGTGATCCTATGGCGGAAATGAGCTTAGGTGAGGCATAGGCCCAAGATTGCGGGGCGGTAAAAGCGAAGTCTCGACGCAATGCGGTCAGTGGAAGCATGCTGGACAACGAGACGCATTCATCGATGTGAATTCCATATCCTACTTCTCGAGCTGCGAAGTAATCAGC
>JAPLPC010000559.1:4226-5463 GCA_026400425.1 Hyphomicrobiales bacterium
ACCGGTCCGAGATCCAGCACCGCCGTCAAGGCGCAGATGGGCGAAGATTCGTACAGGTACGCTTGACAGCCAGCGGCTAGACGGGGGAAACGCCGCCGGAGCTCGATGGTCTTACTGCCGGATCGAATCAGTTTGGCCCATCTAGGCTGGACGCTGATGACGTACTTCTTCAAGTCTAATCCAGACACCGGTAGCCCGTCCTCTCGCCTGCTATACCAACCTAGCTTTGACTATGCTGGAATAATTGGATCATCGGGCGAGTGCGGCCCCGGAACGTGTCCGGCCGGAACGACACTCGCCGCTCCCAATACGTGCTTCTCCTGATCGTCGAAAAAGATGTGAGCACCGAAAGCCTTCAAGATCGGGGCCTTTGACCAAACGCCGACGAAATGAGCCTCGTCCGCCGGCGTTCCCCAAGCTCGCAGCGTATGCACCACTCGGGCATGAGCCGCACTGTCTCGGGCAGTGACTATCCCTATGCGCACCTTACTGACGCCGTCGTCGCGCATATAGATTTCGCGAAGGATTGACAGCTTTTTCAGGAACTCGCCAAACGGGCCACCTTGCATCGGCTTCTGCGCATTCTCCTGCTCGTGTTTGCGGAATGCATCAAGGCCGTGTTGCTTATAGATTTCATCGGACTCCGCGCTGAAGACGACGGCGTCGCCATCAAAAGCGATACGGACTTCATCGTTAGTCGCGCGCTCCCAAGATGTTGGGACGGGACCCAGTCGTGCAGCAGCAGCTTTCGCGTTTACAGCAGCCTGAACGTCAGCATGATCATTCGACAGAAACAGGTCGATTTCCCAAGCAGGGATAAATGGCCCCAAGGAAGCACCACTAGTGAAACTTCCCGTGCTGACCGTGAGTCCGTAGTATTCGATCGAGTGAAACGCCCGCAAAGAAAGGTCCGGCGAGTTCTTCGATAAAAGAACAACCTGGACATAGGGTTTCATGCCGGTTTCGTTCAGCTTAAGAAGCCGTTCTATGACCTCAAAGCCTGCACCTTTCTGGACAATTACATCCTCTCGATCCCGTTGCATTTGGGCATAGGCATGGACACCTTCCGCCTCGAAAACGCGATGTTCCTCTTCAAGATCGAAAAGGGCTCGCGTCGATACGCCAATCCGGAGGGGGTGTGAACGTAGCCTTTCCTTAAGCTCTTCTATCATTTTACAACTCTCGCATCCGGCTCGCCCGCCATCAGAGCATTAATCCAAGCGAGGCAAAGGTCACG
>JAPLPC010000545.1 GCA_026400425.1 Hyphomicrobiales bacterium
CCACCGGCCGGCCCAAGGGCGTGATGCTCAGCCACGGCAGTCTGGTCGCCATGTCGCTGTGTTATCTCGCCGATGTCGATCAGGTGCATCAGAAGGATGCGATCCTTTATGCCGCTCCGATCTCCCATGGCGCCGGGCTGTATAATTTTATCCATGTCCGCATGGCCGCTCGGCATGTGGTGCCCGTGAGCCAGGGCTTCGAGCCCGACGAAGTGCTTGATCTCGGCAAGCAACTTGGCGATGTCGCGCTGTTTGCGGCGCCGACCATGGTGCGGCGGCTTGTCGATGCCGCCAAGAAGCGCGGTGAGACCGGGGAGGGCATCCGCACCATCGTCTATGGCGGCGGACCGATGTATCTCGCCGACATCCGCGACGCCATTGCAGTGATGGGCCAGCGTTTCGTGCAGATTTACGGGCAGGGTGAATCGCCGATGACGATCACCTCGCTGCCGCGCGCATTCCATGCGGATGCGGATCACCCCCGCTATCTCGAACGGCTTGCCTCGGTCGGTCCGGCGCAGAGCGTGATGCAGGTTCGGATCACCGATGCCGATGGCAAGCCGCTGCCGGTCGGCGAAACCGGCGAGGTCGAGGCCAAGGGCCCCGCCGTAATGCTCGGTTACTGGCACAACGACAAGGCCAATGCCGAGACGCTGAAAGATGGCTGGCTGCGCACCGGCGACGTCGGGCGGCTGGACGCGGATGGTTTCCTGACGCTGTCCGACCGCTCCAAGGACGTCATCATCTCCGGCGGCACCAACATCTATCCGCGCGAGGTGGAGGAAGCGTTGCTGACGCATCCCGCCGTGCGGGAAGTGTCGGTGATCGGCATGGCCGAGCCGGACTGGGGTGAGATCGTCGTCGCCTGCGTGGTGCTGGAGCAGGGGGCTGCCGCCGACGATGCCGCGCTGGATGCGCATTGCCTGGCCCATATCGCGCGCTTCAAGCGCCCGAAGCGCTATGTCTATCTCGATGCCTTGCCGAAGAACAACTACGGCAAGGTGCTGAAGACCGCGTTGCGGGAGATGATGGCGTAATCGGCCACCGCCGGCTGCACCGTCCTCCCGCGCATACGGCCCCGCGTCTGGCGCCCTTGCGCGTGCAAAGCCGCTGCCGCTAAGACGAAGCCAATCACACGCTTTTCGGGAGAAGACGGCTTTGGCGGGACCACTTCACGGGATCAAGATCATCGACATGACCTCGGTGATGATGGGGCCTTATTGCACGCAGACGCTGGGTGACTACGGCGCCGATGTCATCAAGGTGGAGTCCCCCGATGGTGACGTGGTCCGCGCGATCGGCCCGATGCGCAATCCCGGCATGGGGCCGATTTTCCTCAACACCAATCGCAACAAGCGCTGCGTCTGTATCGACCTGAAAAAGGAAGAGGGCCGCGAGGCATTGCTGAAGCTGGTCGCGAGTGCCGATGTGCTGGTCTACAACGTCCGGCCGGCCGCGATGGTCCGCCTCAATCTCGGCTATGACGTGGTTTCGAAGATCAATCCGCGTCTGATCTATGCCGGCGTGTTCGGCTTCAGCCAGGCCGGCCCCTATGCCGCGAAGCCCGCTTATGACGACCTGATCCAGGGCGCGACCGCACTTGCAGCCTTGAATGCGCGGATCAGCCCCGACGGCGTGCCGCGCTATGTGCCGAATGCGCTGGTGGATCGCATCGTCGGCTTGAACGCGCTGGGCGCGATCCTCGCCAGCGTGGTGCATCGCGATCGCACCGGCGAAGGCCAACGCGTCGATATTCCGATGTTCGAGACGATGGCGGGCTTCATGATGGGCGACCACATGGGCGGGCTCACCTTCGATCCGCCGCTCGACAAGGGAGGCTATGGCCGCCCATGTCGGCCGCGAAAAACTGTTCGAGGACACGCGCTTTGCGACGTTCCCGCAGCGCATCCAGCATATCGATGCCGTCAATGCCGAACTGTCGCGCATCTTCCTGACGCGCACGACGGCAGAATGGGCGAGGTTGCTCGATGAAGCCGACGTGCCATCGGCGCCGATGCATACGCTCGACAGCATGATGGAGGATCCGCACATGGTGGCGACGGATTTCTTCCAGCAGGTCGAGCATCCGACCGAAGGCGCGGTGCGCAACATGAAGATTGCCGCGACCTGGTCGAAGACGCCGGCGGATCTGTCGCGTCTCGCGTCGCATCTCGGCGAGCAGAATGCCGAGGTGCTGGCGGAGGTCGGCTACACGCCGGAGCAGATCGCGAAACTTCACCAGGACGGCGTTTTGAAGCAGGCTGCTATTCCCGATACGTCGGAGCTGTAGTCCATGGATTTCGCCCTCAACGAGAACCAAGAGTCCATCCGCGACACGATCGAGAAGATCTGCGCGCGCTTCGACGACGCTTATTGGCTAAAGAAGGACAAGGAGGGTGGCTTCCCGATCGAATTCCATAAGGCGATCGCGGATGCCGGCTATCTCGGCATCTGCATCCCCGAGGAATATGGCGGCTCTGGATTAGGCATCACCGATGCCGCTATCATGATGCGGGCCATTTCAGAGTCCGGGGCCGGCATGTCGGGCGCGTCGGCCGTGCATATGAACGTGTTCGGGCTCAATCCGGTTGTTGTGTTCGGCACGCCGGAGCAATGCGCGCGCATGCTGCCGCCGATCGTCGCGGGCGCCGAGAAATCCTGCTTCGCGGTGACCGAGCCGAATACCGGCCTCAACACCACGCAGCTGAAGACCCGCGCGGTGCGCAAGGGCGATCGCTACATCGTCAACGGCCAGAAGGTCTGGATCTCCACTGCGCAGGTGGCCGAGAAGATCCTGCTGCTGGCGCGCACCACGCTGCTTGATGAGGTAAAGAGCCCGACCCACGGCCTCAGCCTGTTTTATACGGATTTCGATCGCTCCAAGATCGCCGTGCACGAGATCGAGAAGCTCGGCCGCAAATGCGTCGATTCCAATGAGCTGTTCTTTGCGGACTTCGAAATCCCGATCGAGGATCGGATCGGCGAGGAGGGGCGCGGCTTCGAATATATCCTGCACGGCATGAACCCGGAGCGCATCCTGATCGCGGCGGAGGCGGTCGGGCTTGGCAAAGTCGCGCTGAAGCGAGCGGCGGCCTATGCCAAGGAGCGCAACGTGTTCAACCGCCCGATCGGCCAGAACCAGGCGATCCAGCATCCGCTCGCCAAGAACTGGATGGAACTGGAAGCGGCGTGGCTGATGGTACTGTCGGCCGGCTGGCAATACGACAACGGCATGCCCTGCGGCCCTGCTGCGAATGCGGCCAAGTATCTGGCGGGTGAGGCCGGCTACCACGCCTGCGAGCAGGCCGTCATGACCCATGGCGGCTTCGGCTACGCCAAGGAATATCACGTCGAGCGTTATCTGCGGGAGTCGCTGATCCCGCGTATCGCCCCTGTGAGCCGCGAGCTGATCCTCAGCTTCATCGCCGAGAAGGCGCTGGGGTTGCCCAAGTCGTATTGAGCGGAGCAGAGCCGACATGAGCTACATCACCGGCGTCGGTCTCCTGCCTTACGGCAAGCATGAAGGCTCATCGACCATCGATCTAATGTCCCGCGCCGCCGAGCTCGCGCTCGCCGACGCCGGCCTCAAGCGGGCCGATATCGATGGCTTCCTGTGCGGCTACTCCACCACCATGCCGCATATCATGCTCGCCACGGTGTTCGCCGAACACTTCGGCATCACGCCGTCCTACGCCCACGCGATCCAGGTCGGCGGCGCCACGGGGATGGCGATGGCGATGCTGGCGCATCAGCTCGTCGAGGGCGGTGTCGCGAAACACGTGCTGGTGGTCGGCGGCGAAAACCGACTCACCGGTCAGAGTCGCGACGCCTCGATCCAGGCGCTGGCGCAGGTCGGGCACCCCACCTACGAAGTGCCGCTGGGGCCGACGATCCCGGCCTATTACGGCCTCGTCGCCAATCGCTACATGCACGAATATGGCGTGACGCAGGAAGACCTCGCCGAATTCGCCGTGCTGATGCGCCAGCATGCGCTGACCCATCCCGGCGCGCAGTTTCAAGAGCCGATTACGGTTGCCGATGTGATGGCTTCGAAAACCATCGCGACACCCCTGAAGCTGCTGGACTGCTGCCCGGTCTCCGATGGCGGTGCGGCCTTTGTGGTCAGCTATGAGCCGACGTCGAAAACCAAAATCCGCGTGCGTGGCGCCGCGCAGGCGCATACGCATCAGCACATCACGGCAGCGCCGCCGCTGTCCGGGCTGGGCGCCGAAATTGCGATTGCTCGCGCCAAGAAGGCGACAGGCATCGCCATCTCCGACGTTCGCTACGCCGCGGTCTATGACAGCTTCACCATCCCGTTATGCATGTTGC
>JAPLPC010000383.1:0-1641 GCA_026400425.1 Hyphomicrobiales bacterium
AGCCTCGCCAAAACCGCCGCCGAGCGTCAGGGCAACCGCAACACGCTGATCGTGATCGCGGGCCGCGCCTACGACTCGTTGACCGGCTCGCTTCGCGAGCTCGCCATCCTGCGCGAGAGCGCCATTCCGAAGTCGAAGGAGGCGGCGGACGCCATTTTCGAAGGCTACGGGCAGGGACGCTACACGCTGCTCGAAGTGTTGGACGCACAAGCCAGCGTCGCGCAGGCACGCCTGCGCGAACAGGAAGCCCAACAGAATTTCCACGTCGCCGTCGCCACCATCGAGGGGCTCGTCGGCAATCCGTTTGCATTGGCTCGGGGGAGCGCACGATGAAGAAGCCCGTCATGTTTCTGGTAGGGGCGGTCGCGATCTTCGCACTCGGCGCCGGCGTCTATGCGTACGCACCGAGCAAGAACGACACGCAGACCGCGGCACCGCCGAAGAACGCCAAGGGTGAGAAATCCAAGGACGAGAAGAAGGGCGGCGCCGGCGAGGAGGAGAAGGGCCACGGCGAGGAAGGGGCCGTCGAGATGAACGACGCACGCGTCGCATCGTCCAACATCGAGATCCTCGCTGCCGGCCCCGCAACGCTGCGCGACTCGCTTCCGTTGAACGGCATCCTGCAACCGAACCAGGAAACGCTGGTGCAGGTGACGCCGCGGTTTCCAGGCGTCGTGCGCGAGATCAAGAAGCGCATCGGCGACAACGTCGAGAAGGGCGAGTTGCTGGCCAAGATCGAGAGCAACCAGAGCCTGACCGTGTACGAGATGCGGGCGCCCATCTCGGGCACCGTCATCGACCGGCAGATCTCTCTCGGCGAGTACGCGTCCGAACAAAAGCCGGCCTTCACCGTCGCCGACATCTCGACGGTCTGGGTCGACCTTTCGGTCTATCGGCGCAACCTGCCGCGCGTCAGGATCGGAGACAAGATCCTGATCGACGTCGGCGACGGCGGCGCCCCCGTCGAGGCGGCTTTGTCCTACATATCGCCGGTCGGTAGCAGCGACACCCAGAGCGCGCTCGCGCGCGCCGTCGTTCCGAACCCCGACATGCGTCTGCGCACAGGCCTCTTCGTGTCCGCGAAGCTCATCCTCGCGGCGAAGAAGGTGCCGATCGCGGTCAGGGCGTCCGCGATCCAGACCGTGGAGAACCGCAAGGTGGTGTTCGTCCGCGACGGCGACAAGTTCGAGGCCCGCGACGTCGAGATCGGAGCGCACGATCCCGAGAACATCGAGATCCTGTTCGGGTTGCTCGAAGGCGACAAATACGCGGCGAAGAACAGCTTCATCGTGAAGGCGGAGCTCGGAAAGGGATCGGCGTCCCATGAGCACTGAGTCCGTCCGGACGCCGCAAGCCCGCGTCAGCCTGAGCCTTCACGGGTCCCTGAAGGGGATCGTCATGTCGGGAATTCGAACATGATCGACAAGCTTCTCTCGTTCTCCGTCCATCAGCGCTGGCTGATCATGATCGGCGTGCTGATGATGGGCGCCTTCGGCGTCTGGAATTTCACGCGTCTGCCGATCGATGCCGTGCCGGACATCACCAACGTCCAGGTCCAGATCAACACAAACGCACCTGGATTCTCGCCTCTGGAGGTAGAGCAGCGCATCACCTTCCCGATCGAGACGGGGATGGCCGGTC
>JAPLPC010000383.1:1730-7486 GCA_026400425.1 Hyphomicrobiales bacterium
GACTCGCTGCCGACCGGCATCGAGACGGCCATGGGGCCGGTCTCGACGGGGCTCGGCGAGATCTACATGTACACGGTCGAGGCGAAGGAGGGCGCGAAGAACGCGGAGGGCAAGGCCTACACGCCGAGCGACCTGCGGACCGTGCAGGATTGGATCATCAAGCCGCAGCTTCGCAACGTGCAGGGCGTGAACGAGGTGAACACCATCGGCGGCTTCGAGAAGCAGTTCCACGTGCTTCCGGATCCGGCCAAGCTCATGGCTTACCGCCTCAGCTTCCGCGACGTCATGACCTCGCTGGCGAACAACAACGCCAACGTCGGTGCCGGCTACATCGAGAAGAACGGCGAGCAGTATCTGGTGCGCACGCCCGGACAGGTCGCGAACTCCGAAGAGATCAGCCAGATCGTGATCGGCTCGCGGAACGGCGTCCCGGTGCGGATTCTGGATGTCGCGGAGGTCAAGGAAGGGACCGATCTGCGAACGGGTGCCGCCACCGTGGACGGCAAGGAGGTCGTGCTCGGTACCGCGATGTTGCTTATCGGGGAGAACGGACGGACCGTGGCGCAGCGTGTCGCCCAGAAGCTGGAGCAGATCCAGAAATCGCTTCCGGAGGGCATCTCGCTGCGCGCGATCTACGACCGTACGCACCTGATCGACGCGACCATCGCGACTGTCGAGAAGAACCTCGTCGAAGGCGCCGTACTCGTCATCGTGATCCTGTTCCTCATTCTCGGAAACTTCAAGGCGGCGTTCGCGACGGCGCTCGTCATCCCGCTTTCCATGCTCTTCACGATCACGGGCATGTACGAAAACAAGGTCAGCGCCAATCTGATGAGTCTGGGCGCCATCGACTTCGGCATCATCATCGACGGCGCGGTCATCATCGTCGAGAACTGCCTGCGGCTGCTCGCTCATGAGCAGGCGAAGCAGGGACGACTGCTGACCCGCGACGAACGCTTCGCCACCATCATCGAAGGATCTCGGGAGGTCATCAAACCGAGCCTCTTCGGTACCCTGATCATCGCCGTCGTCTACCTACCGGTCCTCACCCTGACGGGCGTCGAAGGCAAGATGTTCACGCCTATGGCGCTGACGGTGCTGATCGCGCTTCTCGGTGCCAGCATCCTGTCCATGACCTTCGTTCCCGCGGCCGTCGCATTGTTCGTGACCGGACGGGTCTCCGAGAAGGAGAACTGGTTCATGCGGCTGGCACATCGTTCCTACGTGCCGATGCTGGATCTGGCGATCCGTTTCCGCAGCATGATCGCCGTCGCGGCGGTCGCGCTGGTGGTCGTCAGCGGATGGACCGCATCCAAGAGCATCCCCGGGACGAGTCTTACCCAATCCGTCGAGATGCAGAAGGCGCTCGAAGAGCGTCTGCACAAGATCCCGGAGGTGAAGGAAGCCTTCGCGCGCACCGGCACCGCCGAAGTGGCAACGGATCCGATGCCGCCCTCCATCTCGGACGGCTACGTCATGCTGAAGCCGCGCGACCAGTGGCCGGATCCCAAGAAGCCGAAGCTGGAAGTGATGAAGGCGATCGAGAAGGCCTCGGAGGAAGTCGCGGGCAGCCTCTACGAGCTGTCGCAGCCCATCCAGCTCCGCTTCAACGAGCTCATCTCGGGCGTGCGCAGCGACGTCGGCGTCAAGATCTTCGGAGACGACCTCGAAGTGCTGGCCCAGATCGCCGGGCAGGTGCAGACCGCCCTGCAGGGTATCCAGGGCGCCGCGGACGTGAAGACCGAACAGGTATCGGGCTTGCCCGTGCTGACCGTCAAGCTCGACCGAAAGGCGCTGGCGCGCTTCGGCATCAGCGTGTCGGACGTCCAGAACCTGGTCGAGATCGCCGTGGGCGGCAAGACCGCAGGCCTGGTGTTCGAGGGCGACCGACGCTTCGACCTCGTCGTGCGTCTTCCGGACGAGCTCCGGACGGACGTCGAGGCGATCAAGGCGCTGCCGATCCCGCTGCCTCCCGTCGAAGGCCAGCCTAACCAGAACAAGGCCACGCCGGCCGTGTTCGGCACGTCGCCTCTGTCTCAGATGCGCTACGCGCCGTTGGCTGAACTTGCCGAGATCTCGGTCTCGCCCGGACCGAACCAGATCAGCCGCGAGGACGGCAAGCGCCGCATCGTGGTCTCGGCCAACGTACGCGGCCGTGACCTCGGCTCGTTCGTCGGCGATGCGCAACAGCAGGTCGCTCAGAAGGTCAAGCTGCCTGCGGGCTACTGGATCGGGTGGGGCGGTCAGTTCGAGCAGCTCGTCTCGGCCACCCAGCGTCTGACGATCGTCGTTCCGATCGCGCTGCTGCTGATCTTCCTCCTGCTGTTCATCAGCCTCGGGTCCGCAGCGGATGCGCTGCTGGTGTTCAGCGGCGTGCCGCTGGCGCTGACCGGCGGAATCTTCGCGCTGTTCGTGCGGGACATCCCGCTTTCGATCAGCGCCGGCATCGGGTTCATCGCGCTTTCCGGTGTCGCCGTGCTGAACGGTCTTGTGATCATCACCTTCATCGAACGGCTCCGGCTCGAAGGAAAGAACATCGCCGATGCCGTGCGCGAGGGCGCACTTACCCGTCTGCGACCCGTCCTGATGACGGCGCTGGTGGCCTCTCTCGGCTTCGTGCCGATGGCCATCGCGACCGGCGCCGGCGCCGAGGTGCAGCGTCCGCTGGCAACGGTCGTCATCGGCGGCATCATCTCGTCGACCATTCTCACGCTTCTCGTCCTTCCGGCGCTCTACATCCTGTTCCGCCGGGAATCCTCGCCTGCCCATGTGGAGGCGATGCCTGTCCACGCCACCAAAGGAGACCACCAGGTGTGGAAGTCGAGATGGTCGCTTCCGGAAAGACGCTGACGTTCAACGTGTTCGACGAGGCGAAGAAGCCCGTCTCGACGAGCGGCTTCTCCGGATCGGTCATGCTGACCTCCGGAAGCGATCGCGAGACGATTCCGCTCGTAGCCGCAGGCAACGCGCTCAAGGCGGAAGCCAAGGGCGAGATCGCCAAGGGTGCGTCCGTCGCAGTCACCCTGAAGACCGCTGCCGGCAAGTCCGGCCAGGCCAAGTTCAAGAACTGACCGGACACGTCCGTCTCGCTGATCGAAGCGCCGCCGAGCGCGGCGCTTCTGAATGGAAAAGATGACAGAAGCAACGAACGACAAGGGTCCAGGGAGGGATTTGCGACTCGATCTCTTCCGAGGACTCGCGAATTGGGCGATCTTCCTGGATCACGTGCCCAACAACCTGGTCGCATGGAGCACCGCGCGTAACTACGGTTTCAGTGACGCAGCGGAATTGTTCGTGTTCGTTTCCGGTTTTACGGTCGCGTTCGTCTACGCGCGTACGATGCGGACGGTGGGCTTTTTCAAGGCCGCGGTCGGCGTCCTCGGTCGCGTCTGGCAGATCTACGTCGCCTACATACTCTTGTTCGTCTTCTACGTCGTGGCCATCGGTTACGTGGCGCAGCGCTACGGGCATGCGCACCTGCTCGACGAGTTCAACATTCGCCTCCTCATCGCGGACCCCGTCGAATTCATCAAGCACGGTCTGCTACTCGAATATCGCCCGCTGAATCTCGACGTGCTGCCGCTCTACATCGTGCTGATGGCACCGTTCCCGCCGGTGCTCTGGCTCCTCACCAAGGCGCCGAACGTCGCGCTCGCGACGTCCTTTGCTCTGTACCTTGCCGCTCGGCAGATGGGATGGAATCTGGCGGGGTATCCGTCAGGTACCTGGTACTTCAACCCGCTCGCGTGGCAACTCCTGTTCGTGATCGGCGCGTGGACGGCGGTCATCGACCGCGCGACGCTGCATAAGGCGTTGCGCTCCGGGTTCGTCATGCCGATCTGCATCGCCATCCTGGTGTTCTCTGCCGTCGTCACGGTGGCGGCACACACCGGCAACGAGGCGATGCTGCCCGACGCCGTGCGCTCGTTCTTCATTCCGAACGATAAGACCAATCTAGCGCCTTACCGCATCATCCATTTCCTGGCACTGGCCATCGTCGTTTCTCGCCTGATCTCGAGGGAAGCGCCCGCGCTGAAGTGGCCGGTGTGGCGGCCGATCATCGTGTGCGGCCAGCAGTCGCTCGAAGTCTTCTGCGCCGGCGTGTTCCTCGCGTTCGTCGCGTACTTCGCCATCGATCTAGTGTCCGAGGCGTTCTGGTTCCAGCTGCTCGTCAGCCTCGCCGGAATCGGCACGATGATCGGCGTCGCATATGTCCGGAAATGGGCGAAGGCCGGCAGGGCCAAGCCGGCGAAGGCGGGGTGAGAACGATGCGCGCGATGGCACTCGTTGTGTTGACCTTGCTTCTTCCTTCGGAAGGCGCCACGGCGCGCGCCGGCTTCGCCGACGAGCCGCCCCGCGCTTCGTATCACATCGACAATCTTCCGACGGAGCTTCGCAGGCTCGTCCAGAGCCGAGCCGTCGCATGCGGCAACCAACCATCCGCGCAGCATCTCTTCACGGTGTCGATCGAAGGGGATGGCCGGGAGTTCGTGTCGTTTCACTACGACAAGCTCACCTGCACGAACCGCTCGGCGGTCTGCCGCTCGGGTGGGTGCCTGCATGAGGTTTTTGTACGCAGCGGAAACGGATGGTCGCCCGTCTTCCAGACCTACGCGGACGAGACGACCCTTAGCAACGATGGCGACCGCATCTGCCTCGATGTCCGGAAGGGTTGGACGACGGAAGTCTATTCCTGGGCGCGTAACCGGTTTTCGCCGGTGATCGATTGCAGGAGACGATGATGGAACACTCGCTCATAGGCCATCTGCATTTCGGCGGCGCCAATATCAGCCATCGCAAGAAGTACAGGCTGTTCTTCATCGTGGCGTCGGTGGTGCTCGTCCTGAGCGCGATCAAGATCGCGATCCACTATTTCGGATTCGAACTGCTCGACCTCAACCGACTCGTCACAAGCGGCATCGCGGGCGCGATCTTCATCATCGGCTTCATGCTTTCCAGCATCCTCGCCGACTACAAGGAGGCCGAACGGATACCCGCCGCGATCCGGACCGAGATCGAGGGGATCGACGGTGACCTGGAAATGTTCGCGGAGGAGGAAACGACGTTCGACCTCGCGAAGCATCGGAACATCATGATCGCGCTGCTCCGGAAACTGAGGACCGGTCTCGGACATGCGAAGGATCACAAGGACATTACGCCGGCTTTGGACGAGCTCGCGAAGCTGACGCCTATCCTCGGTCGGCTCGAAGGCCTCGGAATGGCTTCGAACTTCGTCGTCAGGCTCCGCAACTCGCAGGACCGGCTCCGCAGTTCGCTGCTCCGGATCTACACGATCCAGCGCGTGGAGTTCGTGCCTTCGGTGCGCGTGCTGGTTCAGACGCTGGTCTCGTCGATCATCATCCTCCTGATGCTCTTGAAGACCGAAGGAGATCCCGCGTCCGCGATCCTGTTCGGATTCATGGCCTACATGTTCGTCTACGTCCTGTACCTCATCAGGTTGCTCGAGCAACCCTTCGCGAAGGGACACGGATCGGTCGATGACGTCAGCCTGTTCCTGTTGGACGAGCTGGAAGAGAAACTGCGTGCCTCGCTGAGTGCGCCGGAAGCAAAGGAAATCTGATATGCACGGTGGCGGTTCACACGGAACGGCGGCGGCGAAACATTCGAAGAGGCTCGCGATCGCGCTGGCGATGACGGCGACCTACATGGTCGCCGAGATCATCGGCGGCTTGATAACCGGCAGCCTCGCGCTGCTCGCGGACGCGGCGCACATGGCGACCGACGTCGTAGGGCTC
>JAPLPC010000527.1 GCA_026400425.1 Hyphomicrobiales bacterium
ATTGCATGTGGTCATCTTTGAGGCGGACGACCAGGGGGCCCGGCTTCGGAATGCCATTTGCGGGCACGGGGCTTTCGAGATCGACGTAGAATGGCGCGACGTCGCCCCAGCCGAGCGCGGACGCCATGGCGCGCTGGTCGCGGTTGAACCACAGCCGCTTATTGACGTCATCATGCGGGGTCAGCGTGCCGGCCGTCTCCGGGTAGCGGAGATAGCCGGTCAGCGTCACCGGCGCGCCGGTCGGCAGGCTCTTCACCGCGCGGTCCTGCTGGGCGCGGTCCTGCATCGTATTCTGTACGAAGCCGGTATTGATCACGATTGTCGCGCCATTCGGAAGCGCTGCGGGCATGAAGGCCCAGGTCACCGCGCCCGGGACGTCCGGGCGCACGCCGGAGCCGGAGCTATAGACCATGGCATCCGGCAGCCACTTGTAGGTGGCCGTGAAGGTGACACGGCGGAACTCGTCGGCGGCGGCACTCATCGCGGGCCAGCGATCGGACGGCGGCAGCGCCACCGGCGCCTCCTCAATCCGCGCATCAAGGGCAGCGATCAGCGCATGCTTTTCGCTGCGGCGCTGTAACTGCCAGAAGCCGAGGCTGAGCAGCGTAGCGACGATGATCAGCGTGGCGATGCCGAAACCGGTGATGCTGCGCCGGCGCGCGGTGACGTCATTCATTCGGCTTGCGTGCAATCAACTGGCCTTCAGAGGCCTTATGGTGGAGCTGCAGGGCGATCAGCAGAGACTTCATCGAACGCAGCGGTAGCAGCGTCGTTGCGAGAATCAATGGCAGCCACAGCGCGGCATGAACCCAGAACGACGGCTGGTATTTGACCTCGACGATCAGCGCCGCGCCAACAACGATGGCGCCCGCAATCATGATGATGAAGATCGCAGGACCATCACCGGTGTCGATGAAGGCATAGTCGAGCCCGCAACGCTCACATGTCGGGCGCAGGGTGATGAAGCCACCATAAAGCTTGCCCTCGCCGCAGCGCGGGCATTTGCAGGCCAGCCCGCGCGCAACAGTTTGCGCGAGCTTCACTTCAGCCGCGAGAGGCTCAGGCGTCAAATCGATATCTTTCCATGCAACAACGGAAAAGGGCGGCCACGAGGCCGCCCTTTGTAACACTAACCGCCGATCAATGCGCGGCTGCGCCGGCCACCGGACCGCCGTAACCCCAGACATAGATGGTGACGAACAGGAACAGCCAGACCACGTCCACGAAGTGCCAGTACCAGGCCGCAAATTCGAAGCCGAGATGCTGCTTCGGTGTGAAGTGGCCGGCATAGGCGCGGAACAGGCAGACGATCAGGAAGATGGTGCCGACCAGCACGTGGAAGCCATGGAAGCCCGTGGCCATGAAGAAGGTCGCGCCGTAGACGTTGCCTTTGAAGGCAAAGGCAGCGTGGCTGTATTCGAACGCCTGCACGCAGGAGAACAGGATGCCGAGCGCGATGGTGACGATCAGGCCGTATTTCAAACCTTTGCGATCGCCTTCGAGCAGCGCGTGATGGGCCCAGGTGACCGTGGTGCCCGAGGTGAGCAGGATCAGCGTGTTGAACAGCGGCAGATGCCAGGGATCGAAGGTCTGGATGTCCTTCGGCGGCCACACGCCACCGAACAGCGCTTCGCGCGTGGCATGAACGGGATCGGCCGGGAATAGCGATGCATTGAAATAGGCCCAGAACCAGGCGACGAAGAACATCACTTCGGAGGCGATGAACAGGATCATGCCGTAGCGGTGATGCAGCTGCACCACGCGGGTGTGATCACCGCGCAGGGCTTCCTTCACAACATCGGTCCACCAGCTGGCGAAGGTGTAGAGCACGCCGAGCGTGCCGATGCCAAACACGATGGGCGCCGCGGCATACATTTTGTGCATCCAGCTGACCGCGCCCACCGCCATGATGAAGGCGAACAGCGAGCCGACCGCCGGCCACGGCGAGGGATCGACGAGATGATAGTCGTGATGCTTGGGATGCGCAGTGCCCGCCCCTGCCGTCGCCACATCTGCCGATGCCATGTGTCTCTCTCCGTCAAATGCGCCGGGTTGAAGCCGGCGCGTGTTATTCAAACTTTATAACGTTTAGGAAGCATGACGCGATCCGAAAACCGCTTGTCGGGATCATGCTCTAGAGATTGCCCTTGCTTTTATCGGTCGCCGAGGCCGCGACCGGCTTCGGCGTCTGATCCCGCAGGGGATAAAACGTGTAAGACAGCGTGATCGAGTTCAGCCCGTCATTTTCTCGCCCGCCGCCAGGGTCTGGTCCGTGAAGCAGAAGCAGTTGATCTTCTGGAAATACGCACCGACCGTGAGCGGCGCCACATTATAGGCCGCCTGGGCCGAGGTGGTGCGGGCGGACTGGTTGGTCACCGTATAAAACACGGTCAACACCTCGCCGATGCGGACCTCGACTTCGCTCTGCTCGGGCACGAATTTCCACGGCAAGCCGGGCGCGACATTGGCGTCGAAGCGGACCAGGATCTTGCGGCCGATCGGGCCGGAGGTCGGTGCGCCGGAGGCGACCATGGTGGTGCCATTGAAGCCGGTGGCACGGCAGAACCAATCGTAGAACGGCACGGCCGCATAAGACGCGCCGACCATGAAGGCGACGACCAGACCGCAGATCGACGCAACGACCACATCGCGCGAAAAACGTCTTTCCTGGCGCGGCTTGGCGGCTGGCTGATGCGGCTCGGTCATCTCATCTCACTCACAGCGGCCGGACGAGAACCGCCGGTCCCTTGACCAGGCGGACAGCAAAGAACAGCACGACAAGAATACCGAGCGTCCAGGCGATGGCGATGGAGCGCTCGCGCCGGCTTTTCTTTTGAGCCTCGGTGAGAACGATGCCGTCCTGCTTGGCAGGCTCGGGCTGATCAGACTTGCGCTCGGTGTCCATCGGATCATGCGCCCCTCTTACCAGATCAGCGGCAAGGCAGCCTTGACGGCCACCTCGATCAGCAGAATGGCGAACAGCGCGAACAGATAGAGGATCGAAAAGGCAAACAGGCGGCGCGTGGCCGCGCTCGCTGCCTTGCCTTCGCGGCGGCGATAGACCTGCACGGCCAGAACCATCATGCCGGCACCGAGGATCAGCGAGGCGACGCCATAGACAGCCGAGAAATAACCCAGCGGCCATGGCGCAACCGCAGTCGCCACCAGCACCACGGTATAAAGCAGGATCTGCAGCCGCGTGGCATCGGGACCGGCGACCACCGGCAGCATCGGCACGCCGGCGCGGGCGTAGTCGTCGTTCCGGAACAGTGCCAACGCCCAGAAATGCGGCGGCGTCCAAAAGAAGATAATGAGGAACAGCAGGATCGGCTCCATGGAGAGCGATCCCGATGCAGCGGCCCAGGCGACCACGGGCGGCAGCGCACCGGCGGCGCCGCCGATGACGATGTTCTGGGCGGTCCAGCGCTTCAGGCCGATGGTGTAGATGACGACATAGAAGAAGATGGTGAAGGCGAGCAGCGCGCCGGACAACCAGTTGACCAGGATGCCGAGTGTCATCACCGAGAAAAATGCGAGCACAATGCCGAAGGTCAGCGCTTCCGGCCGGGTGATGCGACCGCGCGGAATCGGCCGGTTGGCGGTGCGCGACATCAGGGCGTCGATGTCGCCCTCATACCACATGTTCAGCGCGCCCGAGGCACCGCCGCCGATGGCGATGCACAGGATCGAGGTGATCGCCAGCACCGGGTGATGATCCCCTGGCGCCAGGAAATAACCAACCAGCGCCGTGAACACCACGAGCGACATCACCCGCGGCTTCAGCAGAGCGATATAATCCCGCACGCCGGCTTCAGAGATGCGCGGGCCGGACAGGTCGATGGCGTTTTGGTCGAGGACGGACAAAATCGATCTCACTTCGGTCACTGGCGTTCCGCCGGCCTCGGAAGGCGGCGGAAGCAATGCGGGTGCGGCGGCACATACGTGCCGCAGCACCGTTACTTGATGCGCGGCAGCACTTCAAACTGATGGAAGGGCGGCGGCGAGGTCAGGGTCCATTCCAGCGTCGTGGCGCCGACGCCCCACGGATTGTTCGCAGCCTTTTCCTTGCGGACGAAGGCATCGATCACGCCGTAGATGAAGATCAGCACCGCGAAGCCTGAGATGTAGGAACCGACCGACGACACCAGGTTCCAGCCCGCGAAGGCATCCGGATAGTCGATGTAACGCCGTGGCATGCCCGACAGGCCCAGGAAGTGCTGCGGGAAGAACACCAGGTTGACGCCGATGAACGTAACCCAGAAGTGCAGCTTGGCGATGAAGTCGGAATACATGTAGCCGAACATCTTCGGGAACCAGTAGTACCAGCCGGCGAAGATGGCGAACACGGCGCCGAGCGACAGCACGTAATGGAAGTGCGCGACGACGTAATAGGTGTCCTGCAGCACGCGATCGACGCCGGCATTGGCGAGCACCACGCCGGTGACACCACCGAGGGTGAAAAGGAACACGAAGCCCACGGCCCAGACCATCGGCGCCTTGAACTCGATGGAGCCGCCCCACATGGTCGCGATCCAGGAGAAGATCTTCACGCCGGTCGGCACCGCGATCACCATGGTGGCGGCGACGAAATAGGCCTGCGTCGCCGACGACATGCCGACGGTGTACATGTGGTGAGCCCACACCACGAAGCCGATGCCGCCAATCGCAACCATCGCATAGGCCATGCCGAGATAGCCGAACACCGGCTTCTTCGAGAAGGTGGAGATGATCTGCGAGATCATGCCGAAGCCGGGCAGGATCAGAATGTAAACTTCGGGGTGACCGAAGAACCAGAACAGATGCTGGAACAGCACGGGATCGCCGCCGCCATCGGCCGCGAAGAAAGTGGTGCCGAAGTTACGATCGGTCAGCAGCATGGTGATGGCGCCGGCCAGAACCGGCAGCGACAGCAGCAGCAGGAACACGGTGACCAGGATCGACCATACGAACAGCGGCATCTTGTGCAGGGTCATGCCCGGCGCGCGCATGTTGAAGATGGTGGTGATGAAGTTGATGGCGCCGAGGATCGAAGACGCACCGGCGATATGCAGCGCCAGAATTGCGAAATCGACGGCCGGACCCGGATGGCCCGAGGTCGACAGCGGCGCATACATGGTCCAGCCGGCGCCGACGCCGTTGGCACCGGGCTCGCCTTCCACGAAGGTCGAAATGATGAGCAGCGCGAACGCGGCCGGCAGCAGCCAGAACGACACGTTGTTCATGCGCGGGAACGCCATGTCCGGCGCGCCGATCATCAGCGGCAGCACGTAGTTGGCAATCCCGGCGAAGACGGGGATCACAAAGAGGAAGATCAGCAGCGTGGCG
>JAPLPC010000572.1 GCA_026400425.1 Hyphomicrobiales bacterium
CTGTGTTTCGGCAGCGGCCATGACATGCTCCTGCGTGCGGACGCATCGCGGCGTCGTTGGAAATCATTTTAGACTTAAAACATATCGGCGCAACTGCGGAAATCGGGGGCCCGCTGAAATTTTCGGCGCGGGGTGGCGGTTGTCGCGGATAGTTTGGGCAGATGGCCTACAGATTCATCCAGCTTCTTGTCCCGGACGCGATGCGGCACCTAGTGCCGCTTCGCTGAGCCGGGACCATCCCAGACGCCGGAGTTTGGTACGGTCCCGGCTCTGCGGAGCAGCGCGAAAGCGCTGCAACGCGTCCGGGACAAGAGCTACAGCGTCGCCAGCGACTTCAGCCGCAGTACCATCGGCGATTCCGGATCGGCGAGCGGCGCGATCGCGGTGAAATGATTGGCGCCGGGTACCGTGCCATAGGCCGTCGGGATCGCCCTGCCCCAGGTGTCGACGATGCTGCGACTCTGGCGGAAATATTCGCTGCTTTCCTCAGCGCCGACTACGGCGTCGAGACTGCCATGGCGCGGCACCGGGCCGAATAATGGGCTGACGGCGCGGGCGCTGGCGTCATCCAGTTGCAGCGCTTTGTTGATCGACGTCGGCACCAGCGGCACCAGGTCGAACAGGCCGGAAATAGCGTAAGCCGCGATCACCGTCTTGCTTGGCAAAGCAGGATCGATCGCGGGCCAATCGGTTGCCAGCATGCAGGCGGCGAGATGACCGCCCGCCGAGTGGCCGGCGATCACCAGCGGCCGGCCGTGCTTGGCGAGCTCACGCACCGCCGCGCGCATCTGTGCCACGATGTCGGCGACGGAGACCTGCGGGCACAGATCATAGCTCGGCATCGCGACGCTGCTACCGTGATGCGTAAGGCCGCGCGACAAATGGCTGAAGAACGAGGCATCGAGTGCCTGCCAGTAGCCACCGTGAATGAAGACCACGATCGGGCCTTTATCACCTGCGGCAGCAAAATAGTCGATCGTGTTGCGCGCGCCGGCGCCATAGGAAATGACGCGCGGCGCACCACCCTGCTCGCGAAACGCACGCGCGTCGCGCGCCCAGCCGGCAATCAGTTCGCCGCTGTCCGGCACGCGCGCGCGGTTGTTGTATTCGGCTTCGAAATCGATCGTCGTCACGGCGCCTTGCCCGTCGATTTCTGCGCGGCCTTCTGCGCCGAGCCCTTGGTCTTGGCGAGCAAACGCATCAGCTCGCGCACGTCCTTCGGCGTCAGGTCGGTGAAAATTTCGGCAATCCAGGTCTCGTGCTCTTCCGCCATCCGGCGGAATTCGGCGCGGCCGAGCTTGGTCAGCCGGATCACCTGGACGCGGCGATCAGTCTCCGAGGTGCGGCGATCGACATGACCGGATTCGACCAGACGCTCCACCAGGCCGGTGACGTTGCCGTTCGAGACCATCATGCGCTTGGAGACATCCGACAACGTCATGCCGTCCGGCACCTTGTCGAGCTGCGCCATCAGGTCGAACCGCGGCAGCGTGACGTCGAAGCGCTCGCGCAGGCGGCTGCGCACCTCACCCTCGATCAGCGTCGTGCAGGTCAAGAGCCGCAGCCAGAGCCGCAGCTCGTCGCCGTGATCTTCGGGAAGTTCGACGGCCTTGGTCTCGGAGTCGAGAATCATGATGAAATCTTACCAGTCCGGTCGCCCGCCAGCATCGATTCCACCCGGTCAGCCGCAGGCGTCATGCTGCAATTGCGATCCTTTGACCTTCAAGCAATTCGCGCACAACCGCAAGCCAAAACGCCGCAGGACCGCCAAGGCTTGATTTCAAATAATTCTTTAAGCTTCAAGTAACTTGGCCTGCTGCTTGCATAGTCGATTTGGTCGCGTTCTTGCGCCCAAAGACTCAGCAACATCGCTTGCGGCCGCTGCTGCGGTCAGCTTAAGCTGTGGGCAAAAGAACACAAATGGTTTGGGTCCGACGTTGGGGGCCATGGCTTTTTCGGCCGCTTGTCGCGGTCGATCGGAGGGAAACAGGAATGAACAAGCAATTCAAATTGGCAACCTTTGCCGCATTGATGAGCGCCACTGCCATGCCGGCGTTGTCACAAAGCGCTGTCGCGCAGGAAAAGATCAAGGTCGGCGTGATCGTATCCCTGTCCGGCGCGGGTGCCGTGCTCGGCCAGCAGGCCAGAGACGGCTTCAATCTCGCCGTCAAGGATCTCGGCGGCAAGATGGGCGGCAAGGATGTCGAGGTGGTCGTCGTCGACGACGAGCTCAAGCCCGACGTCGCCGTCACCAAGGTCAAAGGGCTGCTGGAGCGCGACAAGGTCGACTTCGTGGTCGGACCTATTTTTTCGAACATCCTGCAGGCGATCCACAAGCCGGTCATCGAGAACAAGACATTCCTGATCTCGCCGAATGCGGGCCCGTCTAGCTATGCCGGCAAGGAGTGCAATCCGTACTTCTATGTGACGTCGTATCAGAACGACCAGATCCACCAGATCCTGGGCAATGTCGCGCAGAAGCGCGGCTACAAGAAGATCTATCTGATGACGCCCAACTATCAGGCCGGAAAAGACTTCGTCGCCGGCGTGAAGATGGACTTCAAGGGCGACATCATCGAGGAGAGCTTCATCCCGCTCGGCACGCTCGACTTCCAGGCCGAGTTGTCGAAGATCGCGTCGATGAAGCCCGACGCCGTGCTCACCTTCATGCCGGGCGGCATGGGCGTGAATCTCGTCAAGCAATACAAGCAGGCCGGCCTGCTCGACCGCATCCCGTTCCTGTCGACCTTCACCGTCGATGAATCGACGCTGCCGGCGCAGCAGGATGCCGCGATCGGCATGTTCGGCGGCTCCAACTGGGCACCCACCCTCGACACCGCGCAGAACAAGCGATGCTGATCAACAGCGCCGTCACCGCGGTGAAGGGCGACCTGTCGGACAAGGCCAAGGTCGCTGCCGCAATGAAGAAGGCCGACTTCCCCTCGATCCGCGGCAACTTCAAGCTCAGCAACAACGGCTATCCGGTGCAGGACTTCTACCTCACCAAGGTGGCCAAGCGCGCCGACGGCAAGTTCCAGACCGAGATCGTCGAGAAGGTGTTCACCAACTACGCCGATCGCTACGCCAAGGACTGCGCTGCGCAATAAGGATCGAACAGCAGTGTCCTCTCGCCCCGTTCTTACGGGGAGAGGGTCAGGGTGAGTGGCTCTCTCCGCGCTCTCATTCTTAGTACGACACGACGTCCGTGCGCCCCTCACCCGCCGCGAAGACGCGGCGACCTCTCCCCGCGCAAGATGCGGGGAGAGGTTAAAGAGGCCGCGGCGCTCTTGTCTTCGACTTCGCCCCATCGACGTCGATCATTTTGGTACCCGACCGCATGACCCTCACCCTTGCCCTCGTCCAGGTTCTCAACGGCCTGCAGTTCGGGCTCATCCTGTTCCTGATCGCCGCCGGCCTCACGCTGGTGTTCGGCGTGATGGATTTCATCAATCTCGCCCATGGCGTCCAATACATGGTCGGCGCCTATTTCGTGGCAGCGTTCACGGCCATGACAGGCAGCTTCTTCATCGGCCTCGCGCTGGCATTGCCAGCCGCGCTGATCTTCGGGCTGGTGCCCGAATTGCTGCTCTTCCGGCATCTGTATGACCGCGATCATCTCGATCAGGTGCTGGCGACGTTCGGCGTCATCATCTTCCTCAATCAGGCCGTCAAATATGTCTGGGGCGCCGCCCCCTTGAATGTGCCGATCCCCGACGCGCTGTCCGGCGCCATCGAGATCACAGATGGATTGCTGTACCCGGTCTGGCGCTTAGTCATCATCGCCGTCGGTCTGCTGGTCGGGCTCGCGCTCTATCTCGTCGTCAACAAGACCAAGCTGGGCATGCTGGTGCGCGCCGGCGCCAGC
>JAPLPC010000050.1 GCA_026400425.1 Hyphomicrobiales bacterium
ATATCGAGAAATACACCGAACGGGTGCGCGGCTTCATTCAGTCGGCGCAATCGCTGGCCGTGCGCGAGGGTCATCAGCAATTCTCGCCGCTGCACATTCTGAAAGTTCTGCTCGACGACAGCGAGGGGCTTGCGGGCGGTCTGATCGACCGCGCCGGCGGCAACTCACGCGCCATCCTGAAGGCAACCGAGGACACGCTGGGCAAGATGCCGAAAGTGTCGGGCTCGGGGGCTGGCCAAGTCTATCTCGCGCCGGCTACCGCGCGCGCGCTTGATGCGGCGGAGCAGGCTGCCGACAAGGCCGGTGACAGTTTCGTCACCGTCGAACGGCTGCTGCTGGCGCTGGCCCTCGACAAGGACAGCGAGGCCGGGCAGCTGCTGGGCAAAGGCGGCGTCACGCCGCAGAATCTCAATGCGGCGATCAACGCCTTGCGCAAGGGCCGCACGGCGGATTCCGCCACGGCCGAAAACGCCTATGACGCGCTGAAAAAATATGCCCGCGATCTGACCCAGGCCGCACGCGACGGCAAGCTCGATCCGGTGATCGGCCGCGACGAGGAAATCCGCCGCACCATTCAGGTGCTGTCGCGGCGAACCAAGAACAATCCCGTGCTGATCGGTGAACCCGGCGTCGGCAAGACCGCGATCGCCGAGGGGCTGGCGCTGCGCATTCTCAACGGCGACGTGCCCGACAGCATCAAGGACAAGAAGCTGCTGTCGCTCGATCTCGGCGCGCTCATTGCCGGTGCCAAATATCGCGGCGAATTCGAGGAGCGGCTGAAGGCCGTGCTCGGCGAGGTCACTGCGGCCGAAGGCGGCATCATCCTGTTCATCGACGAGATGCATCAGCTGATCGGTGCGGGCAAAGGCGATGGCGCCATGGATGCGTCGAATCTGTTGAAGCCGGCGCTGGCGCGCGGCGAGCTGCACTGCATCGGCGCCACCACGCTGGACGAATATCGCAAGCATGTGGAAAAGGACGCCGCCTTGGCGCGGCGATTCCAGCCGATCTTCGTGGCCGAGCCGAGCGTCGAGGACACCGTCTCGATCCTGCGCGGGCTGAAGGACAAATACGAGCAGCATCACGGCGTCCGCATCACGGACTCGGCGCTGGTCGCGGCGGTGACGCTGTCGAACCGCTACATCACCGACCGCTTCCTGCCCGACAAGGCCATCGACCTGATGGATGAGGCGTCGGCGCGGTTGAAAATGCAGGTCGACTCCAAGCCTGAAGAGCTGGATTCGATGGATCGCGAGATCGTCCGGCTCAAGATCGAGCAGGAGGCACTTAAGAAGGAAACCGACGCCGGCTCCCGGACCCGGCTCGAGAATCTGGAAAAAGAGCTGGTCGAGCTGGAAGAAAAGTCGGCGGCGCTGACGCAGCGCTGGTCGGCCGAGAAGAACAAGCTGTCGGATGCGCAGAAGCTCAAGAGCGAACTCGACGGCCTGCGCCTCGAACTGGCCGATGCGCAACGCCGCGGCGAATATCAGCGCGCCGGCGAGCTCGCTTATGGCCGTATTCCGGACCTCGAAAAGAGGCTCGCGGAGATCGAGGCGAACGAAAACGCCGGCGCGATGATGGAGGAGGCGGTGACCGCCAATCACATCGCGCAGGTGGTGTCGCGCTGGACCGGCGTGCCCGTCGACAAGATGCTGGAAGGCGAGAAGGACAAGCTGTTGCGCATGGAGCAGAGCCTGGCCGGCCGCGTCGTCGGCCAGGCCGAGGCGGTGCGGGCGGTGTCGACCGCGGTGCGGCGGTCGCGCGCGGGCTTGCAGGATCCGAACCGGCCGATGGGCTCGTTCATGTTCCTCGGCCCCACCGGCGTCGGCAAGACCGAACTGACCAAGGCGCTGGCCTCCTATCTGTTCGACGACGAGACGGCGATGGTCCGGCTCGACATGTCCGAATACATGGAGAAGCACTCGGTCTCGCGGCTGATCGGCGCGCCTCCGGGCTATGTCGGCTATGACGAGGGCGGTGCTCTCACCGAAGCGGTCAGGCGGCGGCCGTATCAGGTCGTGCTGTTCGACGAGGTGGAGAAGGCGCATCCGGATGTCTTCAACGTGCTGCTGCAGGTGCTCGACGACGGCCGCCTGACCGATGGCCAGGGCCGCACCGTCGATTTCCGCAACACGCTGATCATCATGACGTCGAATCTCGGCTCGGAATTCCTGGTCAACCAGCCGGAAGGCGAGGACACCTCCGCGGTGCGCGATCTGGTGATGGGCCAGGTGCGCGCGCATTTCCGCCCCGAATTCCTCAACCGCGTCGATGAGATCATCCTGTTTCATCGGCTGCAGAAGAGCGAGATGGGCCGGATCGTCGAGATCCAGTTTGCCCGGTTGCTCAAGCTGCTGGAAGATCGCAAGATAGTGCTGGAGCTCGATGGCCCGGCGCGCGACTGGCTGGCCGAAAAGGGCTGGGACCCCGCCTATGGCGCCCGCCCGCTCAAGCGCGTGATCCAGCGCAACGTGCAGGACCCGCTGGCCGAGATGATCCTGGCCGGCGACGTCAAGGACGGCGATCACGTCAAGATCAGCACCGAAGGCAATGTGCTGACGTTCAACGGGAAGCCGGCGGGCGCGGCGGACATCGATGCGTTCGATGTGCCGGCGGGGCGGATGTTGAACTGAGCAATAACGCTGTAGCTTGCAAACGGCCTGAACTTCGCGGTTCAGGCCGTTTTCATATCGGGGGATTTCAGATGACGCGCATTCTCGTCGTTGGTGCCACGGGCCTCGTGGGACGCGAGATCGTTCGCAAGGCACTGCGCGATGACCGCATCACGCGGCTCATCGCACCCACCCGGCGGCCGCTTGAGCCGCATCCCAAACTCCATAATCCCTTAGTGGATTTCGATCGGCTTCCGGAGGACGCCGGCTGGTGGGCCGTCAACAGCGTGATCTGTGTGCTCGGCACGACCCGCGCCAAAGCCGGTTCGGATCAGGCTTTTCGCAAAGTCGACTACGACTACCCGCTTGCCGTGGCACGATTGGCGCATCGCCATGGCGCCATGCGCTTCGCGTTAAACTCGTCGCTGGGCGCCGCTGCGGCGCCGCGGCTGCTTTATTCACGCACCAAAGGAGAAATCGAGGCGGCAATCACGGCGGTCGGATTTTCGTCACTGACGATCGTGCGGCCTGGTTTAATTGGTGGGGATCGCAATGAATTCCGGGCCGGTGAATGGATCGCGGCACGCGTATTGGGCGCGCTGGGGCCACTATTGCCGCGCCGTTTCCGGATCAGTCCTGCACCCAAGATTGCGGATGCACTGGTGGAGGCTGCGATCGCTGGCGCATCAGGCGTTCACCTGATTGAGGCCGACCAACTCGCAGCTGACTGATTTAGCGGCTGGTTACCGCCGCGCCGGAGCGACGGCCACGCCCGCGCTGCCCGTCGCATCCGACACCCGCGCGATTCCGCGGGAGTTCATCTGCGTGTCGATCTGGTCGCGGGCTTTCTCGAAGCTCGCCATCATCGTGCCTTCGAGCGAGCGGCCGCGGGGCAGGCGGACGCGCATCGGATCAACAAAGCGGCCATTGACCAGGATTTCGTAATGGACATGGGCGCCGGTCGAAAGGCCGGTGGAGCCGACGAAGCCGATCACCTGGCCCTGGCGGATGCGCCGGCCGGGCTCCATGCCCTTGGCATAGGCCGACATATGGCCATAGGCGGTCTCGTAGCCGTTGTTGTGCTTCACGCGGATATACTTGCCGTAGCCGCCTTCCCAGCCGACCTTCTCGACGATGCCATTGCCTGACGCGAAAATGGGCGTGCCGTAGGGGGCCGCCCAGTCCACGCCGGTATGCATCTTGGTGTAGCCGAGGATCGGATGGCGACGGCCGCCGAAGCCGGAGCGCATGATGGCGTTGTTGACGGGCTTGCGGACCAGGAACTTCTTCGCGCTTTTGCCGGTCTCGTCATAGAAATCGACCACGGAATCGTCGTCGGTCTTGAAGCGATAATATTTCTTGGTTTCGCCGCCGACGGTGAGCGAGGCATACAGCACCTCGTTGCGATCGGGACTGACGGTGCCTTCATCCTCGCCGGCGAAGAACACGTCGAACGAGTCGCCCGGCTGCACGCGGCGCTGGAAATCGACGTCGTAGGAATAGATCTTGATCATGTCCTCGATGACGCTGGCCGGCACCTTGTTGCGCAATGCCGTCTCATAGATGCTCTGATAGAGCCGGACGCCGGTGCCGTCGTCCTCATCGTCCTCGTCATCGCTGGGCGCCGCGGCTTGCGTCGCCGAATTCATGGTGGAGACATCCACGGCGACATATTTGCCGAGATCCGACAGGGCCGCCACGGCCTCGACGGTGGAGTCGCTGGCGACGACGACGCGATAGGGCATCATCCGCTGGCCGGGGCCGGCCGGCGCCATCAGGATCCGCAGCTTCTGACCTTCGCGCAGCCCGCCGTCGCGGCCCTTGGCGCCCAGCGTGAGGGCGATCTGGCGGGCTTCCTCAGGCGAGGCGCCCTGTTCGCGCAGGATGCTGGAGACGGTCTCGCCCTTCTTGACCACGTGGATGCGTTCGCCGATCGGATTGCCGCCGGTGATCTGTTCTTTGGTCTTGGCCAGCAGCGTGACGTTCTCCGGCACGATACGGGTCTCGAAGCCGGCATAGGGATCGGCCACATTGCCTTCGGC
>JAPLPC010000092.1:0-23477 GCA_026400425.1 Hyphomicrobiales bacterium
GGAAGATCGAGCCCCACGGAAACGCGATCTCGTCGGCTACGCCGCGCTCGATGGCGTCGCGCGATTCAGGCGCCGAGGCCTGCACGTTGGTGCCGCCGAACAGCTTCACCATTTCGCCGATCGTGCTCTGGGCCGGCCGCACCTTCACGCCCTTGAGATCGTCGGGCACCACGATCTTCTTCTTGCCATGCAGCGATCCAGGTGCATGGATGAAGGCGAAGCACAGCTTGGTGTCCTTCATCTCGGTCTTGGCGTGTTTCTGGTACCACGCGTTGAAGGCCTGCGTGCCCTTCTTGCCTTCCGAGAACACGAAGGGGAGCTGTCCGGCGGCGGCAATCGGGAAGCGGCCGGGCTGATAGCCGGGGTTGACATAGGTGATATCGGCGATGCCATCGCGCGCCATGTCGTAATGGTCGAATGCCTTGCCGAGCTGTTCCGACGGGAATACCGACAGCTTGATGCTGCCGCCCGAGGCCTTCTCGATATCCGCGGCCCAGGCCTGTGTGGCAGGAACCAGCGGATGCGCCGGCGGAACCCACAGCGATACTTTCAGATTGACGGTTTTGTCCTGTGCCTGTGCGGCGATCGGCAATAGACAGCCGGCCGCAAGCAACGCCAACAGCGTCTTCCTCATCGACGTCTCTCCCTCTGCGTGTCCTCCAGGCACCCCTTGAATTTTCCAGCGGGCCTGCCCTGTCGGACCTGTTCAACGGGCCTTGAATGGCCCTTGGCGAATATTGTTATATCTTATAATCATCATTGCAAGCCCGATGCGCCCAGTCTCGCTGCTCTGCTTGACTTGTCAACTCGCTCGGGAGACTGAGGCATCATCAACGGTGGAGTATGTCGTGCGCACACAAGTGGCGATCATCGGTTCCGGCCCGGCGGGCACACTGCTCGGGCAATTGCTGCATTCCTACGGAATCGACAACGTCATTCTCGAGCGCAAGGATCGCGATTACGTGCTGGCGCGGATCCGTGCCGGCGTGCTCGAACAAGGCACGGTCGGTCAGCTGGAGCAGCTCGGGATCACCGAGAGATTGCACCACGAGGGGCTGATCCACGACGGCATCGAGCTGCTGTTCGGCGGCACCCGCCATCGGATCGACCTCAAGGCCTCTTCCGGTGGCAAGGTGGTCACCGTCTATGGCCAGACCGAGGTGACGCGCGATCTGATGGATGCCCGCGACGCGGCCGGTCTGACGACCATTTTCAACGCCGACAATGTCTCGTTGCACGATTTCGACGGCGGCTCGCCGCGGGTCCGCTACGAGAAGGACGGCTCCACCCACGAGATCGCCTGTGATTTCATCGCCGGCTGCGACGGCTTCCATGGCGCTTCGCGCCAGGCCATCCCCGCCTCGGCCGTGCAGACCTATGAGCGAATCTATCCGTTCGGCTGGCTCGGCCTGCTGTCGGATACGCCCCCGGTGGCGCCAGAGCTGATCTACGCCAATCATGCCCGCGGCTTTGCGCTGTGCTCGATGCGGTCGCAGACCCGCAGCCGCTATTACGTGCAATGCTCGCTCGACGAGAAAGTCGAGGACTGGAGCGACGACATGTTCTGGGACGAGTTGCGCCGGCGCCTCGATCCGGAAGCAGCGGAGAGCCTCGTCACCGGCCCATCGCTGGAAAAGAGCATCGCACCGCTGCGCAGCTTCGTGGCCGAGCCGATGCGTTTCGGCAAATTGTTCCTGGCCGGCGACGCCGCCCACATCGTGCCGCCCACCGGCGCCAAGGGCCTCAATCTCGCGGCCTCCGACGTGCATTACCTGTCGAGGGCGCTACGCGAATTCTACGACGAGAAGTCGTCCGCCGGGATCGACAATTATTCGGCGACCGCGCTCAAGCGGGTCTGGAAGGCCGTGCGCTTTTCGTGGTGGATGACCTCGATGATGCATCGGTTTCCCGACAATGACGGCTTCGGCGCCAAGCTGCAGCAGGCCGAACTCGATTACGTCGTGCATTCCGACATGGCCCGCGCCTCGCTGGCGGAGAATTACGTGGGGCTGCCGTATTAGTAGGCTCCGCTCTTCCAGGTCATACGCGGGCTTGCGCGACTGCGACGGCCCGCGCTGACCTCGGTCGTTTTGAGCGCCCATCATTCCCGTTTGAAACTTTGTTGGCCTGTGCATCGCGCTCGTTTCTCGGCACACTGCGCGCATGACCGATACCATCCCCCAGAACTCCATCCCCGACGGCTTCGCGCCGCATTTCCGCAAGAGTCCGCTCACCGAGCCGTGGGAGCCGATCTATTCGAAGACCACCGACACGGCCGTGATCCTCGGCCTGCGGATCGCCGAAGCGCATACCAATTCGCGCGGCATGGCGCATGGCGGCTGAGTTGTGGTCATGTTGCCGGTGGCGGCACACGGCTAGTGACCGTGAATCTCTCCGCCGATTTTCTCGGCCCTGCGAAAATCGGCCAGTGGCTGGAGATCACGACGGAGGTGGTGAAGATCGGTAATCGTCTCTGCTTCGCGCAGGCGCTCGTCACCGCCGACGGCGTGCCATGCGCGCGGGCCAATGGCACATTCAGCCTGGTGACGGCAAATGAGTAGAATGGGTTTCGCGAAGACGCTCAAGCCACCCTGCAGTTATATGCGGTGCGACGGCGTTCAGTTGTAGGGTGGGCAAAGCGGAGCGTGCCCGCTATTCGTGCCGAGTATTTGTTGGTGGGCACGGCGCAAGGCGCCTTTGCCTACCCTACGATTTGCGCTTTCCGCCAAAATGCCAATCCGTCGTCGCGACTGCCAGATCGATGAATGCCCGCACCTTGGCGGACAGCAGTCGCGAGGTCGGATAAACGATCTGAATCGGCATCGGCGGCTGCTCGCAATCCGCCAGAACCACTTTGAGCTTTCCCGCCGCCAGCGCCTCTGCAGCCTGATAGGCCAGCACCCGGGTCAGCCCGCCGCCCTGTGCCGCGTGCCAGATCGCGGCATCGGCGACATTGCAGGTGAAGCGCGGCGCATGCGGCACGCGCAAATCCTGTCCATCCTTGATGAACCGCCATTCCGGCGCGGCGACGGCGGTGCCAAACTGGATGGTATCGTGTGCGGCAATCGCCTCCGGCGTCATCGGCTCGCCGCGACGCACGAGATAGTCCGGCGACGCCACCACGATGCGCCGCATCTGTCCCACCGGCCGCGCGATCAGGCTGGAGTCGGCGAGGTCGCCGACGCGGATGGCGACATCGATGCCTTCCTCCACCAGATTGACCATGCGATCGTTGAGCCGCAATTCGCCTGACACCTCCGCATAACGCTGCAGATAGGCCGACATCAGCGGCGTCACATGCAGGCGGCCGAAGCCGACGGGTGCGGCGACCACCAACCGTCCGGTTGGCTGCGCTTGCTCGGCCTGCGCTGCGGAATCAGCCTCGGCGAGATCGGCCAGAATGCGCCGCGCCCGCTCCAGATAGCGCGCACCGACATCGGTCAGCGTCACCGACCGCGTGGTTCGCTGCAGCAGCCGGGTGCCGAGCCGCTGCTCCAGCGACGCCACGAGGCGGGTCACGGCGGAGGCGGACACACCGAGCCGCCGCGCCGCAGGCGCAAAACCCTGTAGATCAGACACGGCGACAAAGGCAGTCATGGCTTCGATGCGATCCATGGCATCATTTCAATATCTGCAACAATGAAGTGTCAATCGAGATAATTGTTGCACAGGCGAAGCGGGCTCATATTCCGGTCACCGAACGATAGGTGGCTCCAATGTCCCAGACGCAGATTTATCCCAGCGACGTCGCCTTCACACCCGCCGTCAAGGCGATCCAGGCCCGCAAGGGATCGCGTGACGCCTATGCTCATGTGGAACAGGGCGCCGGTTGGCGAACCGAGATCGACGAGGTTCTCGCGGAATTCCTCACCCATACCGACAGCTTCTGTCTCGCCACCGCCAGCGCGGACGGCCAGCCCTACATGCAGCACCGCGGCGGCCCCAAGGGCTTCATCAAGGTGCTCGACAAGACGACGCTGGCCTTCGCCGATTTCGGCGGCAACCGGCAATACATCACGCAGGGAAACCTCGCGGACAATCCGAAGGCGAACATCTTCATCATGGACTACGCGCATCGTCGCCGGGTGAAGATCTGGGGCACTGCGAAGGTGATCGAGGACGATGCGGCGCTACTCGCCTCGATGATGCCGAAGGGTTACCGCGCGCGGCCGGAACAGGTAATCCTGTTCACCGTCGCCGCATGGGACACCAATTGCCCGCAGCACATTCCGCAGAAATTCGATGCAGCGGATGTCGCGCAGGCAGTGGCCACGCGGGATGCGCGGATTGCGGAGTTGGAAGCGGAATTGGCAAAACTGAAGTGCTGACATCGCCATCGTCATTGCGAGATCGCCGCGCTCGCAATGATGGCTCGTTTCGCCTAAACCGCTGCAATGACAGACGATGCCAGCCCATGCCAGGCCTGCGGTGCCTGTTGCTCCTATTCAAGCAACTGGCCGCGCTTCACCATCGAGGACGATGCGGAGCTCGATTTGATTCCGGAGAAATTCGTCAATGCACGCCAGTCAGGCATGCGTTGCGACGGCGACCGTTGCAGCGCGCTGACGGGCAAAGTCGGCGAGTTCGTCGCCTGCGGGATCTACGAGATCCGGCCCGAAGTATGTCGCACCTGCATGCCCGGCGATCCCGAATGCGCGATGGCGCGGCGGCGACACCGACTGCCTGTTCTGGCAGTGGATAACGATTCCGCTTAGGCGACGATGTGATCGCGTTCGACTTCGATGTCGTCGTCGTCGAGATCGTCGTCCATCGGCGCCAGCGTCGATAGCGGTTTGGTCGACAGCGTAATCGCCTTGCGGCTGCTATAGGCCGATACCGAGACGCCGCGCGGTGATTGCGGGTCGTGGGCCAGCGCATAAAGCGTGGAGCCGACGCGGCCGCCATGTTCGATCAGATCGCGCTCGTTGCAGCTCGATGCGATCGAGATCGCAAGCGCATGCATGTGATTGCGGCGATAGCAGAACAGCGCCAGCATCGCCCTGACTTCCGCGGGCACGCTGGCCACGAGGTGGGGCAGACCATTTTCGTTGGCGCGATATATCGCACCGAGCAGGTCATCGCTAACCGGGCAACGATCGCTCTCAAAAGCTTGACGGCTAGACCACATGAAGCGTTCTCCTCAAATGAGAGGATGCGACCCAATTCGCTAACGTGCGGTTAACCAATAGGCTTAACGGGCAGGTGCGACTCTTGCGCCACAGTGGTAAATATGGCAGCGACCGCCACAAGCCTGCCGCAACGTCGCCGCAAGAGTTTCGATCGTTCAGCGATTGGTGACGATGTAAATGGCGAGGAAAAAGTCGGTCAGGTGATGCAAGGACTGGTCGATTCCGATCAGCCACCAGAACCAGCGGGTATCGGGCGTAACTCCGAAATGCGCCACCAGCCAGCCTTTGCAACGATCAATCGTGATGTGAATCGCGAAATCGACCAGTCCGAGAAACCAGAGCCTTGGCTCGGCTACAGTCATAATGGCGGTCGTCAACACGCCATGGATCAGGCAATGCACCAGCAACGGCAAGGCCCACCCGGTCTTCTGATCCTTGCCCATCGCCATCCAGGCATTCTGCAGGACGAAGTCCGCGAGGACATGCTTGACGGTCAAAGCGAGCATCCAGCCGATGAGCCCGCTCAAAGCGATCGACGACGACATTGCAGGAAACACGCTGGCCCCTCTCCGCAGTCACGACGGAAACGCCATCCCCGACGGCCGTCACGCGCCCCATTTATGACATCCCGGCTTCAGGAATGCACGTCGCCGCGGCGCGCATCGTCATTTTACCTTTGCCGCCCCGTCGATGCACGCGTCTGTCAGTGCACCAGCGCATGACCGCGAATTTCACCGATCGCCTTGCGCAGTTGCTCGCCTTTCGGATCGCGTGGTATGGCGCGGGCGCGTTCAATGGCGCCGGAGAGGTCAGCCACATCGATCGTGCCATCGAAGCTCGGCTTGACCAGACCGTCGATAATCTGGTGCCAAGCCGCCATGCCGTGACGGTATCCGCTGCCGTAACCTTCGATCATGGTCGCAGAGCGTACGACCGATACAACGGCATCGGGCCGCATGGTCAGCGCCCGGTCGATCATATGCAACCAGCGCTCGACCCAGACCCGCTCCATTTCGTAGCGCGTGGATAAGCGGCGCCAGTGTCGCAGCCACGCCTCGAATTCGAGACGCTTGATGCCGACGAAACTCGATTTGCTGAAACGGATCGCAACGGTGCGATGGGCGCAATAGATGCGCTCCAGCACCCGCATTGCGGGCTTGCCGACGATGTCCGGCAATGACGACACCAGCTCGTCCAACCGGAAGCGACGCTTGTCCACGACGGGCTTGCGACCCGGCGTCATCGGCTCATGCAACTTCAATTGCGCGATACGGATCGGATCGAGATAACTCATCCGCACCATCAACAAACCCGCGATTTCAACGAATAACGCGTCATCGACGCCGCGCTTGCCGATGAAACGGCGAAGACGATCGCAATAGAGCTGCGCATAGGCCGGGCTCTGATAGTCGATCAGCACCGCGACGCCGTGCTCGGCGACCTCTCGCACGGAAGCGGGCAGACCGATGGGATACGACACCGCAGACACGTCGTTGATGCCGGCAATTTCCCGGATGGTCGTGCGGATGACATTGGTCAAGCCGGACACGGCGCGTTCCTCATTATGCCGGCTGAGCCGCGACTACGCCATCCGGTACCGCGACATCGCGACGCGACAATCGCGCTTCCAATACGCCGATATTCTCGAACAAACGCGCACTCGCAAGACGCAAGAAGAAGAATCCGAATTCCGGATTCTGCACATAGAGCTCCTCGACCTGCGCATAAGTGACGCTGAGCACGAGGCCGCCTTCGATACATTCCAGCGTCTGCGTGCGCTCGCCGAGCGGCGACAGCATGCCGAGCTCGCCGACGATCGCGCCGACCGGCAACTCGATGCCGGACTCCACGAGGCGATAGCGCCCGGATACGATGTAGAACATCCGATCGGCTTTTTCGTCTTTGTAGAACAGGATTTCGCCGGCCTTGGATTTCTGCTTCGTCATGAACGGCTTCAGCCACTCCATCGAGAGATCGGAATTCACCGACTTCTTCACGTCGCGCACCAGCTGCAGCATCTGGTGCAGACGATAGATGTTCACCGGCAGCAGCACAGCGTGCAGCACCATCGTCGGATAGTTATGTGTCGGGATTGAAACTCCGATCAGCAACAGGTTGGCCATGATGCCGAACACCCGCAGCGGGATCATCGTCCGCATGGTGGCCGTCGCGACCACGAAGATCGTGGCCGCGGCGCTGCCAAGGTGATGGAGGTTGGACATGTCCATGGGCGCGCACCGATTTCCGAGACGGCGACCGCTGTCCCTGCCATTGCGTGGAAGGCCGATGACCGGGAGCGCGAGCCGCGATAGAACCACTGCAGTCACCATAGCCTGCCCCGCAACATCTGAAAATGCGCCGGTCGGGCATGGTGATTGACGCACCCGACCGGCGCGGGCACCGTCGCTCCACATCAATGGAGAAAACCAACATGTCGGCAACGACAGACAGCCCCGACAATTCCGCCCCGATCCTGACCATCGACGGCCCCCGCGCCACCATCCGCCTGAATCGTCCGGCCAAGCTGAACCGGCTGTCGCAGGCCGATCTCGACGTGTTGATGGGGCATTTCGACCGCGTCGAGGCGAACCCGGCGATCCGGGTCTTGGTGCTGACCGGCTCTGGCCGCGCTTTCAGCGCCGGCTTCGACCTGACGGCCATCGCGGCACGGGCCGCCAGCAGGCCAGCCGAGAGCTCCTCCGGTTCGGCTTTCGAGGCGGTCGCCAACCGCCTGGAAGACCTCGGCGTGCCCACGATTTGCCGGTTGAACGGCGGCGTCTATGGGGGCTCCACCGATCTGGCGCTGGCCTGCGACTTCCGCATCGGCCTGGACACGGCCGAGATGTTCATGCCCGCCGCACGGCTCGGGCTGCATTACTACAAAGGCGGCATCAAACGGTATGTGAGTCGGCTCGGAGCGGACAATGCCAAGCGGCTGTTCCTCACCGCCGAGAAGATCGACGCGCAGGACATGCTGCGGATCGGTTATCTGACCGGCATCGCAACGGCGGATGGGCTGGATAGCGAGGTGGATCGGCTGGCGGCGACGCTGGCCGGCAACGCGCCGATGGCGATGCGCGGCATGAAGCAGGCGATCAACGAATTTGCCCGTGGCGAGCTGGACGAAGCAGCTGCCGATCAACGCGCGCGCGACAGCATGCGCGGCGATGAGATCAAGGAAGGCACGAAGGCCTTTGCGGAGAAGCGGGCACCACGGTTTTAACTCCGGCACTCGTGCCCTGGACTCGATGCGATACGCGGTATCGCTTCGCAGAGCTGGGGCCGTTACATGCTCCGGTATATGGGACGGTCCCGGCTCTGCGGAGCAGCGCAAGCGCGCTGCACCGCGTCCGGGACACGAAGCTCACTCCACAAACGTCGCAACATCCCCTAGCGCTGCTCGGTTGGTCCGATAGCTGTTCACCTTATGCTCGTCATCCGCATAGCCGAACGAGATCCCGCACACCACGCGGCGATCGTCGCCGATGCCGAAATGCTTACGCACGACGGCTGAATGGAATGCCAGCGCAGCCTGCGGCACGGTGGCGACGCCAAGTGCCTGCGCCGCCAGCATGAAGTTGTTGACGTAGCCGCCGCAATCCACCGCGCCGTAGACGCCTAGCGCCTCATCGGACGTGATGATCGCCACATGCGGCGCGCCGAAGAAATTGAAGTTCTGCAGCGCCTGTTCGGCATAGGCGGCCTTGTCGCCGCGTACGATACCGAGCGTGTTGTAGAGCTGGAAGCCGCTCTCGCGGCGACGGTCCAGATAGGCGCCGCGATATTCGCGCGGGAATTCGAAATCGCCGCTGTTCGGCGTGCCGGCGGCGGCGACGGGATACAGCACGTCGCGGAATTGCCGGGTTGCCTCGCCCGACGTGATCGTCACCTGCCAAGGCTGGCTGTTGCACCACGACGCCGTGCGCTGTGCAGCGTTAAGAATGCGCTCGATGATCTCGCGCGGCACCTGCTCGGTCTTGTAGGCGCGGCAGGAGTAGCGCGAGGCAAGGAGCGATTCGAGAGTGGATATGGCGTCGGTCATGATGTCCTCAGATTGCCGTGTCCCGGACGCGGTGCAGCGCGAAGCGGTGCGCCGCAGAGCCAGGACCTTTGCAGGCTCCGTCGTTTTGGGCGGTCCCGGCTCCGCGAAGCGGCATGAGTGCCGCATCGCGTCCGGGACAAGATGACTACCGCCCCTTGGTCGGCACCTTGTTGAACGGCACGTCCTTGTCGACGCGGATGTCGCCGGGCAGGCCCAGCACGCGCTCGGCGATGATGTTGCGCAGGATCTCGTCGGTACCACCGGCGATGCGCATCGAGGGCGACGACAGGATGGTCGCCTGGAACTCGCCGCCGGCTTCCGCATCACCGCCGACCAGCGCGCCGGAGGCCCCCTGCAAATCGGCCGCGAACATCGCGATATCCTGCATCATCATGCCGGAGACGAGCTTGCCGATGGAATTCTCCGGACCCGGACGCTCGCCCTTCGACAGCGCCGAAATCGAACGATAGCTGGTATAGGTCAGGCCGGAATTCTTCACCGCCCAGCCTGCGAGCTTCGAACGCACATTGCTGTCGTCGATGGCGAGGCCGTCTTCCAGCATCAGGTTGCTGCAATAATCGAACAGCTCGGGAAAGCCGGTGTGGACGCGCGCGCCGATCGACATCCGCTCGTTCATCAGCGTCGTCAGCGAGACGTTCCAGCCATCACCGACCGCGCCGAGGCGCTGACTGTCGGGGATGCGCACATTGGTGAAGAACACCTCGTTAAATTCCTGCATGCCGTTGGCCTGCTTGATCGGCTTCACCTCGACGCCGTCGCTCTTCATATCCAGGAAGAACATGGTGAGCCCTTTGTGCTTGGGCACGTTGGGATCGGTGCGGGTGATCAGGATGCCGTAGTCGGAATAATGCGCGCCGGAGGTCCAGATCTTCTGGCCATTGATGATCCAGTCGTCGCCATCCTTCTCTGCGCGGGTACGCAACCCGGCAACGTCGGAACCGCCGGCTGGTTCGGAGAACAACTGGCACCAGACCTTTTCACCGGAGGCGAGCGGCGGCAGGTACTGCCGCTTCTGCTCCTCGGTCGCATAGGCCATCACGGTCGGGCCGCACATGCCCTGGCCGATGGCGAACGGGCGCGACAGCTTGTCGTAGACGCCCTCTTCCTGCTGCCAGATCACCCGCTCGATCGGCGTCGCGCCACGGCCGCCATAATCCTTCGGCCAATGCAGACAGGCCCAGCCGGCGTCGGCCTTCTTCTTCTGCCATGCCTTTGAAACATCGAGCATCGCGTCGCGTTTTTCGTTGGCGCGCTTGGCATTTGGCTTGGTGAGTTCCGCCTCGAGCTCCTTCGGCGCATTGGCCGCGATCCACTGGCGGGCGACGGCGCGAAATTCGGCTTCTTGTGGCGTGTCATCGAAATTCATCGGTCACTTCTCCTTCTCGGGCTCGTGCCCCGGACGCGATGCGATACGCAGTATCGCTTCGCAGAGCCGAGGCCGTCACGAACACCGGTATTAGTGGTGGTCCCGGCTCTGCGGAGGCGGCATGAGAATGCCGCACCGCGTCCGGGACTAGCATGGCGTTAGGCACGTCCCCGCGTCGGGATCTTGTTGAACGGCACGTCCTTGTCGACACGGATATCGCCGGGCAGACCGAGCACGCGCTCGGCGATGATGTTGCGCAGGATCTCGTCGGTGCCGCCTTCGACACGGGTGGCCGGCGAGCGCAGCAGCATCGCCTGGAATTTGCCGGCGACCTCCGCATCTTCCGGCCCATTCAGCACGCCGCTCGCGCCTTGCAGGTCGAGCGCGTAGGTCGCGACGTCCTGCAGCATCGCGCCGGCGACCAACTTGCCGATCGAATTCTCCGGCCCCGGCCGCTCGCCCTTTGACAATGCCGAGATCGAACGAAACGCAGTATAGCGCAGGCCCGAGGCGCGCACGGCCCAATTGGCGAGCTTGGCACGCACGGCGGGATCGTCGATCGCCGGACCATCGTCGAGCATCAGGTTGTTGCAGAATTCGAACAGCTCGGGAAATCCGGTGGCGACATTGGCACCGATCGCCATGCGCTCGTTCATCAACGTGGTCAGCGACACGTTCCAGCCATCGCCGACGGCGCCGAGGCGCTGCGAATCCGGAATGCGGACGTCGGTGAAATAGACCTCGTTGAATTCGGCCTGACCATTGGCCTGCTTGATCGGCTTGATCTCGACGCCGGGGCTCTTCATGCTCAGAAAGAACATGGTGAGGCCCTTGTGCTTGGGCACATTGGGATCGGTGCGGGTGATCAGAATGCCGTAGTCGGAGTGATGGGCGCCGGAGGTCCAGATTTTCTGGCCGTTGATGATCCAGTCGTCGCCATCCTTCTCCGCCCGCGTGCGCAAGCCGGCGACATCAGAGCCGCCAGCCGGTTCGGAAAACAACTGACACCAGATGTTTTCACCCGACGCCAGCGGCGGCAGATAGCGCAGCTTATGCTCCTCCTGTGCGAAGGCCATCATGGTCGGGCCGCACATGCCATGACCGATGATGAACAGCGCACCCAGCTTGCCGAACACGCCCTCTTCCTGCTGCCAGATCACCCGCTCGATCGGCGAGGCGCCGCGACCGCCATATTCCTTCGGCCAATGCGGCACCGCCCAGCCGGCATCGGCCTTCTTCTTCTGCCAGGCTTTGGCCACGTCGAGGATATTCGCGCTCTTGAGCTGGATGCGACCGAGTGCGGCCTTCTTCAGTTCGTCCTCATATTCGCGCGGCGCATTGGCGGAAATCCATGCGCGCGCCTTGCTGCGAAATTCGGCTTCCTGCGGGGTGTCATCGAAGTTCATCTGACGATCCTCAAGCCGCGTTCTTCTGGCGCATGCGTTCGATCAACTGATCTTCCCAATGGCTGAGCGAGCCGAGCCCGACGGCGAGCGCGTTGGATCGGCGATAATACAGATGGCAGTCGAACTCCCAGGTGAATCCCATGCCGCCGTGGACCTGGATGTTGTTTTTGGAGCAATGCTGAAAGGCCTGCGTGGCGCTGATGCGTGCCGATGCGGCGGCCTCCGGCAATTCGGCTGCGTTGGTCGACAGCGCCCAGGCGCCATAATAGCAATTCGAGCGCGCCAGCGTCGCCGAGACATACATGTCGGCCAGCATGTGCTTGATGGCCTGGAACGAACCGATCTGACGACCGAACGCAATGCGGTCGAGCGCGTAGTCGCGGCCCATCTCCAGCGCGCGGTCGGAACCGCCGACCTGCTCGAAGCCAATCAAAACGGCGGCACGGTCGAGCACCTGCGAGAGGATGCTCCACCCCTCATTGGCCGCACCGAGCAGTTCAGCCTTCACGTTCGTGAAGGTGATCTCGGCCTGGTTGCGCGACGGATCGATCGAGGTCAACGCTTTCGCTTCGACACCCTCGGAGGTGAGATCGACCAGGAACAGCGCGATGTCGCTGTCGCGGCCGGTCGATCCGGTGCGTGCAGCCACGATGGCGAAGTCGGCGATGGCGCCGTCGGCGACCGGCTTCTTGGTGCCGTTCAGCACGCCGTTCGACGCCGTCAGCTTGATCGCCTTCGGCGACGGATTGCCCGTGCCTTCGAACAACGCCAGCGTGCCGATCGCATGGCCCTGCGCGATGGCCGGCAGCCACTTCTGCTTCTGCGCGTCGGAGCCAGCCAGCAGCAGAGCTTCGGCGGCGAGATAAACGGTGGAGGAGAACGGCACCGGCGCCAGCGCGCGGCCCATCTCCTCGGCGATCACGCAGAGTTCGAGATGACCAGCACCCGAGCCGCCGAACGCTTCAGGGATCGCAACGCCGAGAAACCCCATGTCGGCGAGCCCCTTCCACAAGTCGCGGTCATACGGCGCCTTGCCGTCGATCACCGCGCGCACCGCCTTGGGCGGGCATTTCTCGGCCAGGAAACGGCGGGCTTCGTCGCGGAGTTGCTTCTGATCGTCGGAGAAATCGAAATTCATGACGTGGCCTTTTCGTTAGTCTGCAGTTTGCGTTTCACCCGTCATTCGCTCGCAACGACGGTGGAGAGGTCCTTCATTTCAGCACGATGACATCTTCACCTGGATGCTGTGCATAGAGCTGCGCCACCTGCGCAGCGCGGCGTTCGAGGCCGGCGCGCTGGTTGATGTAACCCTTGTCGGTGAGTTCATTGCCGTCGATCGACGGCGGCTCGACCAGGAGCATCGCTCGTGCGATGCGGCGGCTGCTGGCGCCGACCGAGGTCGCATTGTGGGCGCGCAAGCCTTCCTTGAAGCAAGCAAGCACCTTCGGATGTTTCACCACATCGGCAAAAGTCGCGTCCGGCTGCTCAAGCAACAGGCGACAGGCCGGCAGATTTGGCCAGGCGAGCACGCCGATGAATTCGCGATCCTGCCCCGTGATCAGCGCGTCCTGCACCACCGGTGTCGCGGCTGCGATGATGTCGGTGCGCAACGATCCGACATGGACGAAGGTGCCGGTGGTGAGCTTGAAATCCTCCACCACGCGGCCGGAGAAAATCAGGCCCTTGACTGGGTCGTTGTCATCAACGAACACGCCGGCATCGCCGATCTTGTAGAAACCTTCCTCGTCGAAGGCGGCCTTGGTCAAATCGGGCTGCCGATAATAGCCGGGCATCACATTGATGCCGCGCAGCCGCAGCTCGTATTTCGCATCCACGGGCACCATCTTCAGCTCAACGCCGGGAAACGGCAGGCCGATCAGGCCGACACGTTCGGTGTCCCAATACGTGCCAGTCGAAGTCGGCGCCGTCTCGGTGCAACCCCAGCCGGTATAGAACACGATGCGTTCTCCCGTGGCACGAATGGCGAGCGCCTGCATGCGGTCGAACAGGTCGTCCGGCAACCGTGCGCCCCCGTAACCCATCAGGCCGAGATTCTTGAAGAATGAGCGCGCTAGGTCGTCGTCCTTCTCCATCGCGCCGGCAATGGCGGCGTAGCCGGCGGGGACATTGGCGTAGTAGCTCGGCGAGATCTCGCGCAGATTGCGCAGCGTCTCGTCGATCATGCCGGGCATCGGGCGACCGTCGTCGATATAGAGCGTGCCGCCATCGATCAGCAGTGGATTGAACAGCGCATTGCCGCCCATGGTGTGGTTCCACGGCATCCAGTCGAGATAGACCGGCGGCTGCGCATCCGGCTGTCGTGGGCGCGTCTGCATCATCTGCGCGGCATTGGCGCACATCATCTGCTGGGTATTGATGACGGCCTTCGGCATGCCTGTTGAGCCGGAGGTGAAAAGCAGTTTGCCCACCGTGTCCGGTGTAATGGCAGCGATCGAGTTTGCGACAGCGTCGGTTACCTTGGTCGCCGCCATGTCGGCAAAGGACACGCTCGCAATGCCCGCCGGCGGCCGCGACACATGGATCACCCTGATGCCGGTGAGGTCGAGCGCATCCAGCGCCTTCTGGAACGCCAGCCCGTCCTGCACCATCAACGCGGCCGGCTTGATCAGATCGAACAGATACTTGAGTTTGATGTGATCTTGGCTCATCAGCGAATAAGCGGGCGACACCGGGGCCGCCGGATGCCGCGCCTGCATCGCCGCCATGGTCATCAGCGCGTGCTCGATGGAATTGCCGGACAGGATCGCGATCGGCCCTTCGGCCGGAAGCTTCATGTCGAGCAGGGCTTGGGTCAGGCCATCGGCGGTGCGCTTGGCTTCCGCATAGGACACCTTGCGCCACTGCCTGTCGTCACCGGCGCGCTGCGCCAACCAGATGAGATCTGGGCGCTGTTGCGCCCATTTGGCAAGAGGGGCTGCCAGATGCGGCTCGTAGTTCATCAACGGTACGCGCGATTTCATCACGATGACGCCGTCGGGACGGCGCTCGACAGCGATGTCGCGCTCCATCCAGTGCACCTTGCGGAAAGCTGGTTTCGTCTGTGCCGCAGCCTGAGGACCTCGTGTCGGCATCATGTCTTGCCTCAGCGCGTGACGTAGACGGGCTTGCGCTTCTCGACGAAGGCGCGGATGCCCTCCTCGAAATCTTCCGACCGGCTGCACAGCACCTGATTGCGATCTTCCATGGCGATCACGGCCTCCATCGAGCCGGCATCTACCGCCATATTGATACATTCCTTCGACAGCCGCAGCCCAACCGGTGACGCCGAGATCATCGCATCCACGTAAGGCGCCGCTGCATTGTCCAGTTCACCGTCGGCGACGACTTCCGATACCAGCCCGACGGCCAGTGCCCGATCGCCATGAATGAAGCGGCCGGTGAGGATCAGTTCGGAGGCGACGGAGACGCCGACCAGGCGCGGCAGAAAATAGCTGGTGCCGATGTCGCAGCCGCCGAGGCCGAGCTTGATGAAGGCGCAGTTCATGCGCGCGGATGTGGTGGCGATGCGGATATCGGCGGCGAGCGCCAGCGCGAAACCGCCACCGGCCGCGGCGCCCTGCACCAGCGCGATGATCGGCTGCGGGCAGCGGCGCATCAGCATCACGATATCGGCGATGCGGCGCTGGGAATCCAGCGACTCGGTCACGGTGCGCGGCGCATTCCGGCCGCGTGCGGCCATTGCATGTTTGAGATCGAGTCCGGCGCAGAAATTGGCGCCCGCGCCCTTGAGGACGGCGACGCGCGTCGGGCGATTGCGCTGCAGGTTCTGGAAGTAATCGTTGAGGGCGTCGATCAGCGCGGGATCGAGCGCGTTCAGGCTCTCCGGGCGATTGAGCGTCACCCAGTCCACGCCGTCGTGATGTTCGATCAGCAATGGTGCGGCCACGTGTTACTCCTACCCGTCGTATTGCGCATTCGAGGCGCTTATCGCGTCGTTATTTACCGTCATTGCGAGGAGCCCTTGCGACGAAGCAATCCAGCCTACGCTTGTGGCTTTCTGGATTGCTTCGTCGCTACGCTTCTCGCAATGACGAGCCTTCGTCGTTCATCTCTCGCCCAGCATCGCTTCGCTGTGCCGGCGAGAAAAGAGGACTACCGCGGCGCCATGCGGATGGCGCCGTCGAGACGGATGGTCTCGCCGTTCAGCATCGGGTTCTCGACGATGTGGACCGCGAGATTGCCGTATTCCGACGCGTCGCCGAGACGGGCGGGGTGCGGCACCTGCGCGCCGAGGCTGGCCCGGGCCTCTTCATTGAGCCCCATCAGCAGCGGCGTCAGGAACAGGCCCGGCGCAATGGTGTTGACGCGGATTTTTTGCGACGACAGATCGCGTGCAGCCGGCAGGGTCATGCCGACGACGCCGCCCTTCGAGGCGGCATAGGCGATCTGACCGATCTGGCCTTCATAGGCCGCGACCGACGCGGTGTTGATGATCACGCCGCGCTCTTCGCCGATGGCGTCCTGGGTCACCAGTTGCTCGGAGAACAGACGCAGGCAGTTGAAGCTGCCGATCAGGTTGACCATGATGACATTGGTGAACTTGTCCAGCGGATAGACGCCCTGCTTGCCGACGATGCGCTGCGAACCACCGATGCCGGCGCAGTTCATCAGCACGCGCGCGGTGCCGTGCGCCGCCGAAGCCTTGGCGAGCGCGGCCTTGACGTCGGCTTCGCTGGTGACATCACCAACACAGGCGACGCCCTTCACCTCGGCGGCAACCTTCTCGGCATTGTCGGCGGCGCGATCGAACACGGCAACCTTGGCGCCTTTGGCGGCCATTGCGCGTGCGGTTGCTGCACCGAGGCCAGAGCCACCGCCGGTGATGAATACGGCTACGTCTTTGAGCTGCATGTGAGAGCCTTTCCTTGGGCGTTTCGTTCGTATTCTTTTGTTGGTTCAGCGAAGAGAGAAAGAAGAAGAGAAAAAGAAGAAATGGTCCTTGGGCGTTTCTTATTGGTGTTGAACTGCTTTCTTGATGGAATCTGTTTGTTTCTTGTTCTTCTTATTGTTGTTTTTGTTGGTTTCCTTGGGCGCTTCCTCAAGTCTTTTTTTGCAGTGTTTCCTTGGGCCGTTTCTTCTTGAGCTTTGTCGTCAGCGCGCTTTGGCGCTCACTTTTTTATTGGTCAGCATGCCGTCCAGCAGCAGCATTTCGAGATGCGCCACATAGGCGCGGCACACTTCATCCGTCACCGGGCCGACGCCCGTGGCGCGCGACATCGCATGACGGCTGAAAAACAGATTGTCGCAGGCGCCGATCAGGCTGGTGTAGAACAGCACGGGATCGACGTTGCGGAATTCGCCGGTCTTCTGCCCCTCTGCGAGAAGGCGGCGATGGAAACTCAACAGCGGCCTGACGAAGAATTTCGAGACTTCATCCGCAGACTTGTCGCTGCTCTCATGCAGCAGGTAGTGGATCAACCGGTTCATATAGGGGAACTGGTTGTAGGCCTTGATGATGCCGGCGATGTGCAGCCGCAGCTTTGCGGTGGCTGAGATCGGCTGCTCCAGCAGATATTCCAGATTGGTCATCTCGTTGGCGGCATCGCGCTCGAGCAACGCCAGCAATAGACCTTCTTTGTTGCCGAAATGATATTTCACCAGCGCGGCGTTGACGCCGGACTGCTGCGCAATCTCGCTCAGCGAGATCTCGATGGAATTGCTGGCGATCATCAGCGCGCTGGCCGCGAGCAACAGCTTGTCCGCAGTCGGGTTCTTGCCGACTGCCGGACGGGCCGGGATGCTTGAGGGGCTCGGAGAAGCTGCCATGGGAGCCGCAGATAATACGAACATCCTGCCGCACTCAAGAGTTAATTGACCGATTGACTAAAATGAATCTGGCCCTTTTAATCCGGCCAACGTCACATCCTCAAGTCGAGAAAATCCAAGGGAGATCCCGCATGGCCGAGGCCTATATCGTCGCCGCCGCACGCACCGCAGGTGGACGCAAGGGTGGCCGGCTATCCGGCTGGCATCCCGCCGATCTCGCCGCCTCCGTGCTCAATGCGTTGCTCGACCGGTCCGGCGTCGATCCCGCGCTGGTGGATGACGTCATCATGGGCTGCGTCGGCCAGGGTGGCGAACAGGCCGTCAATGTGGCACGCAATGCCGTGCTCGCGTCGAGACTGCCGGAAAGCGTGCCGGGCACCTCGATCGACCGCCAATGCGGCTCGTCGCAGCAGGCTCTGCATTTCGCCGCCCAAGCCGTGATGTCCGGCTCCATGGACATCGTGATCGCGTCGGGCGTCGAGAGTATGACACGGGTGCCGATGGGCTCGCCCAGCATCCTCGCCGCCAAGGCGGGTATGGGCACCTACAAGAGCCCGCAGATGGAAGCGCGCTATCCGAACATCCAGTTCAGCCAGTTCACCGGTGCAGAAATGGTGGCGCAGAAATACGATCTGTCGAAGGATGCGCTTGACCAATATGCGTTCGATAGCCACCAGCGGGCCATCGCCGCGACCGAAGCCGGCCGGTTCAGGGACGAGATCATCCCGCTGCAGATCACCCGTGCTGATGGCTCCACCGATACCCATCACATCGACGAAGGCATCCGTTTCGATGCCACGCTGGACGGCATCAAGGGCGTCAAGCTGATCAACGAGAATGGCGGACGCCTGTCGGCCGCGTCAGCCAGCCAGATCTGCGACGGCGCCTCGGGCGTGATGGTGGTCAACGAGAAGGGTCTGAAACAACTCGGCGTCCAACCGCTGGCGCGCATCCACCATATGAGCGTGATGGGCGGCGATCCCGTCATCATGCTGGAAGCGCCGCTGCCGGCGACCAAGCGGGCGCTCGAAAAGGCCGGGATGAGCATCGACGACATCGATCTGTTCGAGGTCAATGAGGCCTTTGCTTCCATTCCGACCGCATGGCTGAAGGCCACCGGCGCCGACCCGGCGCGACTCAACGTCAATGGCGGCGCGATCGCCCTCGGCCATCCGCTCGGCGGCTCCGGCACCAAGCTAATGACGACGCTGCTGCATGCGCTGAAGCAGCAGAACAAGCGTTACGGCTTGCAGACCATGTGCGAAGGCGGCGGCATGGCGAACGTGACGATTATCGAGCGGCTGTAGTCTCTCTCCCCTCTCCCGCTTGCGGGAGATGGGGCCCGAGCTCAGCGACCGGCGTAAGAGGGTTTGCGGCACACATCCCTCTCCCGTCTCGACCGCTCCGCCCTTTCCCGCAAGCGGGAGAAGGGACGACACACACGAGCGGAAAAAATCCGCCGACCTTTCGGGAGGAAGCATCCATGTCTCATCCGTCGATCCACGCGAAAACCCATCCCGACAAGGTCGCCTATCGTATGGCCGGTTCGGGCCAGGCGCTCACCTATCGCGAGCTCGACGAGCGTTCCAATCGCGGCGCGCATCTGTTTCGCTCTCTTGGCCTCAAAGCCGGTGATCACATCGCGCTGTTGATGGAAAACCGGCTCGATTTCATGGAAATCTGCTGGGCGGCGCAACGATCGGGGCTCTACTACACTGCCATCAGCCGCTACCTCACTGCCGAGGAGATCGCCTATATCGTCAAGGACTGCGGTGCCCGGGTCGTCATCACCTCCGAGCAATGTGCCGACGTGATCGCGCCATTGATCACCAACGATGCTGAGCCGGTCTTCTACATCGTCGATGGCGCACGCAGTGGTTTCCGCGAATGGAACACAGCGCTCGCCGCCCAGCCGACCACTCCGATCGCCGATGAGATCGCCGGCTATGACATGCTGTATTCGTCCGGCACCACCGGTCGCCCGAAAGGCATCAAGCGCGCGTCGGACAATTCACCGATCGACGTGCCGAATCCGTTCTTGAAACTGCTGTGTTCGACCATGTGCGGCATGACCGAGGACAGCATCTATCTGTCGCCGGCGCCGCTCTATCATGCGGCCCCGCTGCGCTTCAACATGATGGCGATCACCCTCGGCGGCACCTCGGTGATCATGGAGAAATTCGACGCCGAGACCTTCCTGCGTCTGGTCGAGACACACAAGATCACCCAGTCGCAGCTGGTGCCGACTATGTTCGTGCGTATGCTGAAACTGCCTGAGGAGATCCGCAGTCGCTACGATGTCTCCTCGCTGAAAGGCGCGATCCATGCGGCCGCGCCCTGCCCGGTCGATGTGAAGGCGAAGATGATTGACTGGTGGGGCCCGATCCTGATCGAATATTACGCCGGCTCCGAAGGCAACGGCGTCACCGTCTCGAACTCGCAGCAATGGCTGAGTCATCGCGGCACTGTCGGCAAGGCGGTGGTCGGCAGCGTCAAGATTCTCGACGAGAGCGACGAGGAAGTGCCGACCGGCGAGATCGGCACGGTGTATTTCGCCGATACGCCGGTGTTCAGCTATCATAACGATCCAGAAAAAACCAAGCGCGCCTATAATGCGCGCGGCTGGTCGACACTCGGCGATGTCGGCTATGTCGATACCGAAGGCTTCCTCTATCTCACCGACCGCAAGTCCTACATGATCATTTCCGGCGGCGTGAACATCTACCCGCAAGAGACCGAAGACGTGCTGATCACCCATCCGGACGTGGCCGACGTCGCGGTGTTCGGCGTGCCCAATGACGAGATGGGCGAGGAAGTGAAAGCCGTGGTGCAGCCGCACGACATGAAGCGCGTCGGCAAGGCCCTGGAAGCCGAACTGATCGCCTATTGCCGCAAGCACCTGTCGCCGATCAAATGTCCGAAGAGCGTGGACTTCGAAGCGGAGCTGCCGCGCACCCCCACCGGCAAACTGGTGAAGCGTCATCTGCGCGACAAGTATTGGCCTAAGAAGGAAACGGTGACGGCGTAAAACCGTGGACGTTCAATCACACCTTTGTCGTCACCCGGCTTGAGCGGGTGACCCAGTATACAGCGCACTTACAGAGTATACTGGGTCGCCCGGTCAAGCCGGGCGACAGTTAGCGGCATGCTCCTTGCGGCACGCGTTTCATCGCAGTAAGCCACCGCGATGCTGCGAGACCGTTCATGACTACCGGCCTTCTGATCTCCGCCATCCGCTCCGGCGCCGGCAAGACCACGGTGACGCTCGGCCTGCTCGCGGCGCTGGCGCGGCGCGGGGTGCGGCTGCGCGCGGCCAAGGCTGGGCCGGATTATATCGACCCGGCTTTTCACGCCGCCGCCACCGGCGCGCCTTGCGTCAATCTCGATAGCTGGACGATGCCGCCGCCGTTGCTGCAAAGCCTGATGACGCAGGCGGCGTCGCGTGCCGACCTCGTCGTGGTCGAAGGCGTGATGGGATTGTTCGACGGCCTGTCGACCACGCCAGATCGCAGCGGCACCAGCGCCAGTGTCGCGGCACGATTTTGCCTGCCCGTCATTCTCGTCCTCGACGTGACGGCGCAAGCGCAATCTGCGGCCGCTGTGGTGCGCGGCTTCGTGGCGCATGACCCAAATATCCGGATCGCCGGCGTGGTGCTCAACCGCGTCGGCAGCGCGCGGCATCAAAAGTCGATCACCGAGGCCATCGCTGCGCTGAACATTCCCGTGGTCGGCGCCATCCCGCGGGACGCGGCCTTTGCGCTGCCGGAACGTCATCTTGGCCTGGTGCAGGCTGATGAACATGGCGATCTGGCAAGCCGCATGGCCGCGTTCGCCGACATGGCCGAGACACATCTCGATCTCGACGCGATCCTCGCGCTGGCCGGACCGATCGTACTGCAGCCGATGCAGGCGCTGGTCCCCGTGTTGCCACCGCCAGGGCAACGCATCGCGCTGGCCTCCGATGCTGCGTTCAGCTTCGTCTATCCGCATCTCGTCGATGGCTGGCGCGCGGCCGGCGCCGAGATCGTCCGCTTCTCGCCGCTCGCGGACGAGGCGCCGCCGGCGCATTGCGACAGTTGCTGGTTGCCGGGCGGTTACCCCGAATTGCATGCGGACACGCTGGCTGCCGCGGCCAACTTCCGTGACGGCCTCAGGCGCTTTGCCACGACGCGGCCGGTGCATGGCGAATGCGGTGGCTACATGGTGCTGGGCGAAGCGCTGGAAGATGCCAGCGGTCATCGCCATGCGATGACCGGGCTGCTCAGCCACACCACGAGCCTGCACAAGCGCAAACTGCATCTCGGCTATCGCGAGGCGCGCCTGCTCGCAGACAGCGTAATGGGACCAGCCGGAGTGATCATTCGCGGACACGAATTCCACTATGCGTCATTGACCGATCCCGGCCACGACATGCCGCTGGTCGATCTCGTCAATGCGGATGGTGAGGGCCTGCCTGAACGCGGCGGACGCCGCGGCAATGTCACCGGGACATTCTTTCACGCCATCGCGCAGGTCTGAACGGACGGTGTCGTGATCCTTGGCCGGGTCAAGCCCGGCCAAAACGTGCGGAGATGCGGATTACATCTCGTTGCGCGGATGATACGGATGCGCGCTCTGCCACTTCTCCATCAGCGCTTCGAGCTCGGCATCGTTGCCGTCGGGAAGCATGATGCGGGTGGTGAAGTAGAGATCGCCGGCGCCGCCGGCTTTCGGCATGCCTTTGCCTTTGCCTTTCAAACGAAACACACGACCGCTCGAGGTGTTCTTCGGGATCGAGAGCTCCACCGCGCCGGTCAGCGTTGGCGCGCGCACCTTGGCGCCGAGCACGGCTTCATAGAGCGTGATCGGCAGATCGACGCGCAGATCGCTGCCGTCGATCTTGAAGACCGGGTCCGGGGCGATGGTCACCGTGATCATCAGATCGCCGGGACGATGGCCGGGAGCGGTCTCTCCCTGGCCGCGCAAGCGGATCTGCTGGCCCGCCGTGACACCGGCCGGCACCTTCACATTGAGTTCCTTGCCCGTGGACAGCCGCACCCGCTTCTCGGTGCCCTTGACCGACTCCTCGAGCGTCACCGTCATGGCAACATTGATGTCGAGATCGGGCACGCCGCCGCCAAAGCCGCCGCCGCCATCGAACTCGAATGACTGGGCGCCCGCGCGCGCGCCGCGGGCACCGGCGGCACCGCCGAACATGCTGTTGAGGATGTCCTCGAAGCCCCCGGCACCGCCGGCACCGGCGCCGCCGAAGCCCTGCTGGCCGCCGCGAAAGGCCTGCTCGAACCCGGCGCCGCGGGCACCGCCGCGACCGCCGCCAGGAAAGCCCTGGAAGCGCGGCTTGCCCTCGGCATCGATCTCGCCGCGGTCGAACTGCTTGCGCTTGTCCTCGTCGCCGAGAATTTCGTTGGCCGCGTTCACTTCCGAAAACCGCTCGGCGGCTTTCGGATCATCTTTGTTGGCGTCGGGATGATGCTTCTTGGCAAGCTTGCGAAAGGCGCTCTTGATCGCCGCAGCATTGGCGCCCCGCTGCACCCCCAAGACCTCATAGGGGTCGCGCATCCGTCGTCTCTCCTCAAATATACAGAATGCGAGCCTGCGCCCGCGTGAATGGCTTGCGGGTTATGCCCGCCTGCTTGTCATCTGGTGTGTTCGTGTCATTTTTGCAACGGGGCTGCAAGCGGCGAAGTGAAACTCAACCGCGTTTCCACGGCACCAGCGTTCGCACG
>JAPLPC010000092.1:23525-26230 GCA_026400425.1 Hyphomicrobiales bacterium
GCACGTCCCAGCGACCGCGTTGGCCGCGACAGGCGGCACCCTGCATCCAGCTTTCGTTGGTGCCGTTGACATAGGAGGCCAGGAAGTCCCGGCAGGTCTTGCCCTCGGCGACATAGGCATTGGAAATGGGCGTCACCGAACCACGCGCGCCGGTGGCGGGATTCTCCCAGGGCTGGCTGGAATCCTTGCTGCCCAATGTGAGAACGTCGCTGGCGGCGTTGCGCGCCAGTGCCAGATCGGCATCGGTCGGATCGAAGCTGGTCGGCTGCGCGCGCGGTGTGATCGAGCCGGTGACGTCGCCCCCCTCCATCCGGGCGAACGGGCCGTCATTGCCGCGCATCATGCTGCAGCCGCCAAGGCCGGTGCAGATAAGAATAGCTGTCAAAGCCGCCTTTATCGGCTGCAGACCCGTTAGGCCAAAGCGATCGGGTATCCTATATAGGTCAAGCCTATATCTGGATTGCCGCACGCTATCGCGGATAGGCCAACGCAATACGGAACTCCGGACATGACCGATACGACCTCGACCATGAAAGACCCAACTCCGTTAACGTCAGGTGATTTTACAGCAGCCGACGAACCATTTGCGCTGTTTTCCGAGTGGTTTACCGAGGCGAAGGCGTCCGAGCCGAACGATCCCAACGCGATGGCGCTGGCCACCGTGGACGCCGACGGGCTGCCCGATGTGCGCATGGTCCTCATGAAGGGCTATGACACCGATGGTTTCGTCTTCTACAGCCATGTCGCCAGCCAGAAGGGCCAGGAGCTCGCCGGCAATCCGAAGGCGGCGATCCTGTTTCACTGGAAGTCGCTGCGCCGGCAGGTCCGCATCCGCGGCCCAGTGATGCCCGTCAGCGCCGAAGAGGCGGACGAGTATTTCGCCTCCCGTCCGAAGCAGGCGCAGATCGGCGCCTGGGCAAGCAAGCAGTCGCAGCCGCTGGAGAGCCGTTTTGCGTTCGAGCAGGCGATCGCCAAGGAAGGTGCCAAGCACCTGATCGGCGCCGTTCCGCGCCCACCGGGCTGGAGCGGCTGGCGCATCACGCCGATGCGTATCGAGTTCTGGCATGACCGTCCGTTCCGCCTGCACGACCGTATCGAATTTCGCCGCGAGGCGACTGGCGCCGCGTGGAATAAAGTAAGGATGTATCCGTGAACGCTGACCCGGCCGCGAGGCCAAGAGCTGCTGCCCATTCCGGATCCAACGCGCCCAAGCGCACCATGCTGCTGACGGGCGCGAGCCGCGGTATCGGCCATGCCACCGTGATGCGCTTCTCCAGCGCCGGCTGGCGGGTGCTGACCTGCTCACGGCATCCTTTTCCGGAAGTCTGTCCGTGGGATGCCGGCCCGGAAGACCACATCCAGGTCGATCTCTCCAACCATGACGACACCGTCCGGGCCATCGACGACATCAAGGAACGGCTGAACGGCGGCGCGCTGCATGCGCTGGTGAACAATGCCGCGATCTCGCCGAAGGCCGAAGGCGGCAAGCGCATGGGCTCGATCGACACCGACGTCGCCACCTGGACCCATGTGTTCAACGTCAATTTCTTCGCGCCGATCATGATGGCGCGCGGGCTGCTCGAACAGTTGAAAGCCGCCAAGGGTTCGGTGGTGAACGTGACCTCGATCGCCGGCTCACGGGTGCATCCGTTCGCCGGCGCGGCCTATGCCACTTCGAAAGCGGCGCTGGCGTCACTGACGCGCGAAATGGCGTCGGATTTCGGCCCGCTCGGCGTTCGTGTCAATGCCATCGCGCCGGGCGAGATCGACACCTCGATCCTGTCGCCGGGGACGCAGAGCATCGTCGATCAGCAGATCCCGCTGCATCGCCTGGGCACGCCGGACGAAGTCGCCAAGATCATCTATGTGCTGTGTACGGAGACGAGTTCCTACGTGAACGGCGCCGAGATCCACATCAATGGCGGGCAGCACGTCTGATCTGTCGGGACGTCTTGGGGAAAAGTGAGGCACGCGCCTTTCTGGCGCTCCTCGCAGAAGTACGGCTGGATCAGTCCGCGTAATACTTCCGCATCGGCACGGCAGCACTGATGCCGATGCTCGAGCAATCGTCGTCGGATTCGCCGTCGAGCAGAGCTGCACCGCAATGCCGGCAATTGCGGGCGGTCATCTTGTAGGCCACGCCGGCAGAACGCGCCGCCTGATAGGAGCGCAGATCGACGACGTTCCGCCCAGTTCGTTCTTTGCTGTCAACCATTGCTGTCCTCTTCGCTAGTGAGGCCGGTTATGACAGCAAGACTTAGCGCAACCGTTCAGCGGAATGGTCGAATTTTAGCTGAAACTTTGTGGCGGAAGATGGCACCGATGGGCGGCGGCGCTCATGCGTCGTCAGCAGTGTCCATTCTCCCGTTCCGCCAGGAGTGTCCCCTCTCCCCTAGCGAAGCTTCGCTTCGCACGGCTTGCGGGGGAGGGTCAGGGAGGGGGAAGCCACAAACGCGACGACACGTGGGGCGCCCCCACCCCGGCCCTTGTAACTTGCCATCTGCCGTTTCTGTTAAGCTTGGCAGCGCGGTGGCAGGCGAAAGACCGTTCGACCCAGGGGACACCAAGCCCGGTGGGGAGCGAGGGTCTTCGCCTGCCGTTCCATCGAACCCGAACAGTCGCTTGGGCCGCTTGGCGAGCCCGCTTGCGCAAGGATGGGATCAGATGGACGCGATTTATATTGGCATCGATGTTTCGAAGGATCG
>JAPLPC010000032.1 GCA_026400425.1 Hyphomicrobiales bacterium
TGCACGTCGCCGTGACAGTCGGCGCAGGATTTCCCCGTCATCTTGCTTGTCTGGTCAGACGCCTCAGCCTTGGCCTTCCACAATTTCTCGCCATCCAGCACCCACAGCATGCCGGGATTGGCGGTGGCGTCGTCCTGCATCGCGCGCGTTTCAGTGGCCATGAAGCTCGATCCCGATCGCCGATCGTCGCGCGCGATCTCCGCGGTGCTGCTGCGCGACGTCGCCGTCAGCAACAGCACCAGCATCAGGCCGATGGCGCGGGACGAGGTCATGACACGGTGATGTCAGCCGTGGCCGTCTCCTGAAAGCCGTTGTCGCCGGTCCATTCGAACTCGAAGCGGCCGCTGTCCGTGGCCACCGTGAAGAACGAGATGAACGGGTTGGCGGAGAAGGCCGGAAACAGATCGGCGCGAAACACCTCGACGCCGTTATAGCGGCAGCGGAAGCCGGTGATGATGTTGCGCGGAACGACGGCACCGGTCTCGGTGTGGCGATAGCCGGTCTCCATGATGTGCGACATCAAGGTCTTGATCTCGATGATGTCGCCGCGCTTGGCCGTCGGCGGTACGTTGATCAATGTCGAGGGCATCAGCTCGCCTCTTCGGTGCAGGCCGCGAGCGTGACCACGACGTCGGCCGTGGCCGACCACAACGAGCCATCGGAAAGTTTGGCGATCGCGGTCAGCGTCTGCGTATCGGCCAGCCGGATTCGTGTCGAGACCTGCGCACGCCCGGCGCGGGGGCCGAGATGGAAATTGCCGACATTGGGCTGCGGGTTTTTCTCATTGAAGACGTAAATGCTGACCACATGATCCGCCGCCGTCATCGGGCTCGACACCGTCACCGTAAGCGGCACCGTGTTGCCGTTCTCCACCAGCGGCGGCACGTCGAGTTTCACCCGGCCGACGCGCACCACCGCATCTTTGACGACGTCGCGAATGGCCGCTTTCATCGTGTCTGGCGTCGCCTGTGCCGGGCGCAGGCCGACCAGCGCGACCATCGCAGCGCTGCTTCCCAGCACCAGGAAACGGCGACGGTCGGCGGGATCGATGTCGTGCATCGCTGTCCTTGTCATCATGGGCTCCGCAATGTCGCGAGATAAGCCACGACATCCTCGATCTGCTCCGCCGACAGGATCGGTCTGTCGCGCCAGTTCGGGGCCACACGTGTGAGCCCGTCGATGCGGTAATAGGACGGCATGATCGTCGCCTTATTGAGGCGCGCTGCATCCACCAATCGCAGCCGCAGTTGCGCTTCGGACCAGCGACTGCCGGTGCCCGCCAGATCGGGCGCCAGATTGCCCTGGAATTTTTGCTCGGCGAACGGACCGTTGTGACAGAGCAGGCAGGTGGTCTGCCGGGCGACCACCAAGGCGCGTCCACGCGTTGCATCGCCACGAACGCCGGTCAGCGATTCAGGAATGCCGTCAGCCACCACCGTATAGGGCAGCAACGCATCGGCCAGCGATGGTGCTGACGGCAGCGTGAGGCCGATGCCAAGCGTTGCGGCCATCATCGTGCGCCGGCGCCTAGCCAAAGACTTCGCCGGTGATGGTGCCGAACCAGGCGCGTGCATAGACGGCTTCCTGGTTGCGCACTGCGGGCGGCGCATCGATCGGGCTGGTGCCGCCGGCGCCCTCGATATCGGTCAGCAGTCCGTTTTTCGGCGCATAGACCCCCGCAATCGAGATGCCGTAGTCGGGCGCCACCAAACTGTAGCAGGTGTTGATCAGCTTCGGCGCAGCCGGCGCTTCGCCCGCCAGCAAGGTGACGATGGCACTCGCACAGGCCTTGGCCTGCGCATTGGCCGAGAACGCCGACTTCGGCATGCCGCCGCCGATACAGGCATCGCCGATGACATGGATGTTCGGCGCCTGTTTTGATTCAAAGCTCACCGGATCGATCGGACACCAGCCCGATCTGTCGGCCACGCCCGCGATGGCGGCGATCCGCCCCGCGCGCTGCGGCGGGATCACATTGGCCACATCAGCCTTGTGCTGCAAAAAGTCGGTCACCAGCGTGTTGGTGGTGGCATCGACCGAAGTGACCTTGCCGCCCTGCGACAGCCCGACCCATTCGATCAGCCCGGGATACAGCTCCTGCCAGGCATTCTGGAACAGCTTCTGTTTCGAGAACGCATCCTTCGAATCCAGGATGATGAGTTTCGAGCGTGGTTTCCTGGTCTTGAGATAATGCGCGATCAGGCTGGCGCGCTCATAGGGGCCGGGCGGGCAGCGATACGGATTGGCCGGCACCGACATCACCACCAGTCCGCCGTCCTCCATCGCTTCCAATTGGCGCCGGAGCAGGACGGTCTGCTCGCCGGCCTTCCAGGCATGCGGCATCCGCGCAGCGGCGGCTTCGTCATAACCCTGCAGCGCGTCGAAGCGCAGATCGATACCGGGCGCCAGCACGAGGCGGTCATAGGTGAGGGTTGTGCCATCGGCGAGCGCGACGCTGCGCGCTGCGGCATCGATCTTCACCGCGGATTGCATCGCCATGGTCACGCCGTTGCCCGCAACCTTGTCGTAGCCGAATTGCTGCGCCTCGATGGCGCGATCGCCGGCGATCACCTCGTTGCTGAACGGACAAGCCGTAAAGATGCGGTTGGGCTCCACCAGCGTCACGTCGAGCTTCGGCGCGAGCGCACGCAGTGTGCGTGCACAACTCACGCCGCCAAACCCGCCGCCGATCACCACCACGCGCGGCTTCGCCTGCGCGATGGCTGGTCGTGCCAGGGCCAGCGATGCCGTGGCCAGTGCGGCCGTGGTGAGAAATTGCCGCCGCGTGCTGAAGGTCCGGGTGCTGAGGGTCATGTTCATCATCAGCTATTTCTGCGTCGCGAGCCACGCGGCGATGGCGCGGATCTCGTCCTCGGAAAAGCCCTTGGCGATCCGGTTCATCACCGTCGCCGGCCGCGTACCGTCGTGGAACGCCGCCATCGCCGTGACGATCTCCTGCGGATCGCGGCCATAGATGCCGGGCAATACCGACGACGCGTTGTCGCGCAGGCCGTGGCAGCCGGAGCACGCCGTCGCGCCTGGCGGTGGCGCCGACGCCGCTGTCGCCGGGACAGTAACAGCGCCCATCGTGACGGCGATAGCCGCCGCCCTGATGCTCGTCGTCAGGCCCTGCATCGACTCAGGCAAACGTAATCTCGCTCTTGCTGAGCGGCACCTGGCGGATGCGCTTGCCCGTTGCCGCAAAGAACGCGTTGAGCACCGCTGGTGCCGCCACGCAGATGGTGGGCTCGCCGACGCCGCCCCAGAAGCCGCCCGACGGCATCAGGATCGATTCCACCTTGGGCATGTCCTTCAGCGTCATCGATGGATAGGTGTCGAAATTCTCCTGCTCCATGCGGCCGTCCTTCACGGTGCATTCGCCGTAGAACAGTGCCGACAGCCCGTAGACGAACGAGCCCGCAATCTGCCGGTCGATCTGCCAGGGATTGACGGCATGGCCGGGATCGGTGGCGGCGACGATGCGGTGGATCTTGATCTTGTTGCCGTCGGTTACCGAAATCTCGGTGGCGGCGGCCACGTAGCTGCCAAAACCCATATGCTGGCACAGCCCGCGATACACGCCCTTGGGCGCCGGCGTGCTCCAGCCGATCTTGTCGGCCACCGCATTGAGCACCGCCAGATGCTTGGGATGTTTCGACATCAGCTTGCGGCGGAATTCCAGCGGATCCTGATTCACCGCATGCGCCAGCTCATCCATGAAGCATTCGAGATAGATGGCGTTCTGGTTGACGTTGACGCCGCGCCAGAAGCCCGGTGGTACATGCGGATTGCGCATCGAATGATCGACCAGCAGATTCGGCACGGTGTAGCCGATCGCGGCTTCGCCCGATGTGTTGAGCCCCTGGAACACCACCGGGTCCATGCCGTTCTGCATGCCCTCCGGCCGCACCGAGGCCAGGATCGACTGGCCGGAGATGCGCACGTGCAAGCCGACCAGATTGTTGTCGGCATCGAAGGCGCCGACCAGTTTGCTCTGCGTGGTCGGATGATAGCGGCCGTGCAGCATGTCGTCTTCGCGCGACCACATCAACTTGACCGGCGTGCCCGGCATCTGCTTGGCGATGGCCACCGCCTGTCGCACATAGTCGGTCATGCCGCGGCGCCCGAAGCCGCCGCCCGGCATGATCTTGTAGACCTCGCATTTGTCGCTCGGCAGGCCCGACGCCTCCACGGTGGCGGCAAAGGCGGCCTCGCCATTTTGCGTGCCGGTCCACACTTCGCATTTGTCCGCCGTATAGAGCGCGGTGGCGTTCATCGGCTCCATGGTGGCGTGGTTCTGATAGGGATAGGCATAGACCGCCTCGACCTTTTTCGCCGCGCCGGCGAAGGCAGCAGTCACATCGCCGTTCTTGTTGGCGACGAAAGCCGGCTGCGCGGGGTCGAGCCCTTCGGCCAGCCATTTGGCGATCGATGCGCTGGAGACATTGGCGTTGGGGCCGTTGTCCCACACCACCGGCAGCGCTTCGAGCGCCGTCTTGGCGTGCCACCAGGTATCGGCCACCACGGCAACCGCGGTGTCGCCGACCCGGACGACCTTCTTGACGCCTTTCATGCCGGCGATCTTGGCCTCGTCGTAGCTCTTCAGCTTGCCGCCGAACACCGGACAATCCTTGATCGCAGCGTTCAGCATGCCCGGCAGCTTGATGTCGGAGCCGTACA
>JAPLPC010000635.1 GCA_026400425.1 Hyphomicrobiales bacterium
GGCATGGCTGACGCTTGCGCTCGGCAATCGCCACGGTCTTGTCACCGGCGCGACGGGAACGGGCAAGACCGTATCGCTGCAGGTGATGGCGGAAGGCTTTGCCCGTGCCGGTGTTCCGGTCTTCGCGTCCGATATCAAAGGCGATCTGTCCGGCATCGCCGAAATCGGCGAGGGCAAAGAGTTCATCCTGCAGCGCGCGAAAGAAATGGGTCTGACGTTTCAGCCCGATCAGTTCTCGACGGTGTTCTGGGATGTGTTCGGCGAGCAGGGGCATCCGGTTCGCGCCACGGTGTCGGAGATGGGGCCGCTGTTGCTGGCGCGGCTGCTCGATCTCAACGACGTGCAGGAAGGCGTGCTGAACGTCGCCTTCCGCGTCGCCGACGAGAACGGGCTGACGCTGCTCGACATGAAGGACTTGCGGTCGCTGCTCGATGCCATCGTGCCCAAGACGGTCAAGAAGGACGAATTCGATCCGCTGGCGGAAATCCGCGCGGCCGCCATGAGCTTCGGCAACGTCTCCAAGGCAACGGTCGGCACCATCCAGCGGCAATTGCTGGTGCTGGAAAACCAGGGCGGTGAAAAATTCTTCGGCGAACCCGCGCTGGAGCTGAAGGATTTCATCCGCACCGATCGCGACGGCCGCGGCATGGTCAATATCCTGGTCGCGGACAAACTGATGTCGAGCCCGCGGCTGTATGCGACGTTCCTGCTGTGGTTGTTGTCAGAGCTGTTCGAGGAATTGCCGGAAGTCGGCGACCTGCCGAAGCCGAAGCTGGTGTTCTTCTTCGACGAGGCGCATCTGCTGTTCAACGATGCACCGAAAGCGCTGATGGACAAGATCGAGCAGGTGGTGCGGTTGATCCGATCGAAAGGGGTCGGGGTCTATTTCGTGACCCAGAACCCGATCGACGTGCCCGATCGCGTGCTCGCGCAGTTGGGCAACCGCGTGCAGCACGCGCTGCGCGCCTTCACGCCGCGCGACCAGAAGGCGGTGGCGGCGGCTGCAGAGACGTTCCGCGCCAATCCGAAGCTCAATACCGCCGAGGCCATCACGCAACTCGGCAAGGGTGAGGCGCTGGTGTCGTTCCTCGAAGGCAACGGCACGCCTGCGATGGTCGAGCGGGTCATGATCCGGCCGCCGGTCGCGCGGATCGGGCCGATCACGCCAGACGAGCGCAAGGCGATCATCAATGCCAGTCCGGTCAAAGGCAAATACGACACCGCCGTCGATTCCGATTCAGCCTATGAGATGCTGCAGCGGCGCATCGCGGGCAACGCGGCGACGCCGGCCGAGGCCGGTAAAGCGGGGTCAGGCGGCGGCGGATTTCTCGGCACGCTCGGCGGCATTTTCGGCAGCATCTTCGGCACCAATACATCGCGCGGTCGGCTGACCACCGGGCAGGTGATCGCGCGCAGTGTCACGCGCTCGGTCACGAACAAGGTGGTCGGCGGCATCGTGGCCAATGTGGGCAAGCAGCTCGGCGGGTCGCTGGGCAGCTCCATCGGCCGCGAGATCGTGCGCGGGACGCTCGGCGGAATCCTCAAACGCTGATCCGCCGTCGATCATCATTCTGCAAGTCTGGCCTGAAGGAAGCTGCCATGTCCGCATCGTCGTCACTGAACTCCGTCCTCGCGTATGCCGATGGCGATTTCGATCAAGCGCTGCAGCGGCTGTTCGCCCTGCTGCGGATCAAATCGATCTCCGCCGATCCGGCTTTTGCGGATGACTGCAACAAGGCGGCCGCGCATCTCGCAGCCGAGATCGCGGCGCTCGGCTTCAATGCCGAAGTGCGGCCGACCGCAGGCCATCCCGCCATCGTCGCCACGGCCAAGGGCAATACGGGCAACCGCCCGCATGTGCTGTTCTACGGCCATTACGACGTGCAGCCGGTCGATCCGCTGGAACTGTGGCATCGTCCGCCGTTCGAGCCGGTGGTGACCAAGCATGCCGATGGCCGCGACATCATCGTCGCGCGCGGGGCACAGGACGATAAAGGGCAGCTCTCGACCTTCATCGAGGCCTGCCGCGCCTGGACCAAGGTGACGGGCGACCTGCCGATCGATCTCACCATCTGCATCGAGGGCGAGGAGGAAGTTGGCTCGAAGAATTTCGTGCCGTTTCTCGAAGCCAACAGAGGCGATCTCGCCGCCGACTTCGCCGTGGTCTGCGACACCGGCATGTGGGACCCGGCGACGCCGGCGATTACTACGGCGCTGCGTGGCCTCGTCTATGAAGAGGTGAAGATCACCGCCGCCAATCGCGATCTGCATTCCGGAATCTATGGCGGCGGCGCGCGCAATCCGATCCGCGTGCTCACCAGCATCCTCGGCAAGCTGCATGATGACCAAGGCCGCATCACCATTCCCGGCTTCTACGACGGGGTGAAGGATCTGCCGGCGGATATTCTGGCGCAATGGAAGGGGCTGGGTCTGACCGCGGAGAGCTTCCTGAAGCCGATCGGCCTGTCGATTCCGGCCGGCGAGAGCGACCGCGAACTGATCGAGCAGATCACGTCGCGGCCGACCTGCGACATCAACGGCATCGTCGGCGGCTATACGGGCGAGGGCTCGAAGACGGTGATCGCCTCGCACGCTTCGGCCAAGGTGTCGTTCCGCATCGTCGAGGGCCAGGATCCCGGCAGGATCCGCGACGCCTTCCGCGCCTTCGTCACCAGCCAACTGCCCGGCGATTGCACGGCCGAGTTCCTCGATCATTCCAACGCGCCGGCCATCGCCCTCGACTGGAACATGAAGCCGCTGGCGGCCGCCAGGCAGGCGCTGACCGAGGAGTGGGGCAAGGAGGCCTTGCTGATCGGCTCCGGCGCCTCGATTCCGATCGTCGCCGATTTCAAGCGCACGCTTGGTCTCGATTCGCTGTTGATCGGTTTCGGGTTGGATGACGACAACATCCATTCGCCGAACGAGAAATACGACCTCAAGAGCTTCCGGAAAGGCATCCGCTCCTGGGTGCGGATCATCGGCGCGCTCAGCGAGGTGAAGAGATAGCGGTTGGTCGGCACGCTGCGCTTTACCCACCCACCATGATGCAGATCAATGGCGTGGGGCGCTGCTGTGGCTTTGATCGCGGACACAACAGGGAGGGAACACCAATGTCGGCCAGCGAGATCGCGACCACTCATTTTTCCGCCGCCATGGCCGCAGCGCATGCGGCTTGTATCGATCAGGATAGCGTTTGTCGGTCGATGCTGGGGCTGATCGTCGCCAAATATCTGCAGAACCGCAGCGCGGCCGACGTGCAGTCCGAGCTTCATTTCCTCGCCGATCATAGCGATCCTGACACGGACTTCGCCTTCATGCGGCCCTGAGGGCGAGGCCGCGGAACGGAAA
>JAPLPC010000462.1 GCA_026400425.1 Hyphomicrobiales bacterium
AGGTGCACCGAGGCGAACACGGTGACGTCGAACCCTAGTTTGCGAGGGTCGAGCAACCCACGGTAGCCCTGGATATATCCGGCCTCCTCCAGCGTACGAACCCGACGCAGACATGGCGGCGGAGAGATACCGACCCGCCTGGCAAGTTCCACATTGGTGATTCGGCCGTCGGCCTGAATCTCGCTGAGGATTTTGAGATCGATCTCGTCTAGGCTTTTTGGCACGCCCGGGTCCTGCTGATAGCGAAGCACTGGTGGCAGCGGTTTAACCCAGGACGCTCGACATGCGCAATTTTATTGCGCGTGCATTGCAGAAATTAAGCCTCTGCGGGGGAAAACCAAGCGGTATGAATTGCAATTCTTGCATAGCTCACCAGATATTCTAGACTTCATTTCAACGACTTCGCGCCAGTGCGCCCCAGCGCCGGCACATTTCGCACCGAGCATCGACTTTATTGCCCTGCGGAAGGGGGTTTGACCATGTCCAGCACGACACACGCCAAAGTCGTCATCGTCGGCTCCGGTCCTGCCGGCTACACCGCTGCCATCTATGCCGCCCGCGCCATGCTCGAGCCGGTTCTCATTCAGGGCATTCAGCCCGGCGGCCAGCTCACCATCACCACCGATGTTGAGAACTATCCGGGTTTTGCCGATGTCGTGCAGGGCCCATGGCTGATGGAGCAGATGGAGAAGCAGGCCCATCATGTCGGCACCAGGATCGTCACCGATCTGGTCAACGATCTCGACATCTCGCAACGCCCGTTCCGGCTGACCTGCGACTCCGGCGACATCTACCTCGCCGACACCGTAATCCTTGCGACAGGTGCGCAGGCGCGCTGGCTCGGCCTGCCGTCGGAACACGCGTTTCAGGGCGGCGGCGTCTCGGCCTGTGCGACCTGCGACGGGTTCTTCTACCGCGGCAAGGAAGTGATCGTCGTCGGCGGTGGCAATACGGCGGTCGAAGAAGCGCTGTTTCTGACCAACTTCGCCTCGCAGGTGACGATCGTTCATCGCCGCGATCATTTCCGCGCCGAACGCATTCTGCAGGATCGCCTGTTCAAGCATCCGAAAATCAATGTCGTATGGGACAGCGCGGTCGATGAGATCTGCGGCACTCAGGGCCCGGCCAAAGTCACGCATGTGCGCCTGAAAAACGTCAAGACCGGCGCGACCACCGAGGTCAAAGCCGACGGCGTCTTCATCGCGATCGGCCATGCGCCGGCAACAGACCTCGTCAAGGGCCAGCTCAAGCTGAAGCCTTCGGGCTATGTCGATGTCGCCCCGAACTCCACCGCAACCTCGGTGCCCGGTGTTTTCGCCGCCGGCGATGTCGCTGACGAAACATGGCGTCAGGCGGTAACCGCCGCGGGCATGGGCTGCATGGCGGCGCTGGAAGCCGAACGCTACCTCGCTGCCCATGCCCATGACCGCGAAGCAGCAGAGTAACCCACACAGTGCCACGAACCCGCAACGGATCTACCGATATGGATTGGGATAAGCTGAAGGTGTTTCACGCCGCGGCGGAAGCGGGAAGCTTCACGCATGCAGGGGAGCAGCTCGGGCTGTCTCAGTCGGCGGTGTCCCGTCAGGTCAGCGCACTCGAGCAGGAACTGGCGGTCTCACTATTTCATCGCCACGCACGCGGCTTGATCCTCACCGAACAAGGCGACCTGCTGTTCCGCACTGCGCATGACGTATTCATGCAGTTGCAGGCCGCGCGCGCCAAACTGACCGACAGCCGCGAACGGCCGAGCGGCGACCTCAAGGTCACCACGACGCCCGGCGTCGGCATCAACTGGCTGATTCCGCGTTCGCTGATCGTGACGGACGAGGAACTCGACCTGTCGATGCGCGAGGCCGACGTTGCGATCCGGACCCGCAAGCCGACCCAGCCGGACCTGATCCAGCGCAAGCTGTTCGCTATGGGCTTCCACGCCTACTGCTCGCCGGAATACATCAAGCATTTCGGCACGCCGCGCACGCTCGACGAACTCGACGGCCACCGCATCATCATGCTCAGCGACGCGCAAGTCTCGCCGCATCTGCAGAACCGCAGCTGGTTGATCGATGCCGGGCGCAACGGCAACGGCCCGCGCGAGGCCTATTTCAAGGTTAACAACATCCTGGGCCTGATGCGCGCCTGCCAGCAAGGCCTCGGCATCGCGGCGTTGCCGGACTATCTGGTGGAAGAGAACGATCGCCTCGTACAGCTGTTCAGCGAGTCGGATTCGATTCAACTCGATACGTATTTTGTTTATCCGGAGGAACTGAAGACCGTGGCCCGCGTGCAGGTGTTCCGCGATTTCATCGTGAGCAAGGCGCAGCGCTGGCCGTCCTAGCCGGGCGTAGCGCCTTAGCCCGCATTTTCAGTGGGCTGCCATGTCCACGCTGCCGACATGTCTGACATGACAAGTCGTGCGTTGCTGCGAGACCTGAGCGCGGATCATACTCATTGAACGCTGAGGCCTGTAGCGCGTCATGTCCCCCTCCTCCAGTGGTGCGGGTCTCAGTTAACCCTCTTGGAAGGTGATTGTGTCGGCCTCTCGAAGGCCAATACCTCAAAGCCGGGCTCGAAAGAGACCGGCTTTTTTTTGTGCGCTGTTCAGATCGCGTCGTTGGCTTAGTCCAACTTCACTTTGGCAAGCCGCAGCGCATTGCCGATCACACTCACCGACGACAATGCCATCGCCGCGGCGCCGATCATCGGCGATAGCAGAATGCCGAACACCGGATACAGAATGCCCGCCGCAATCGGCACGCCTGCGGCGTTGTAGACGAAAGCGAACGCCAGATTCTGGCGGATGTTGCGCATCGTCGCCTGTGACAGATGCCGCGCGCGCAGCAGGCCCGCAAGATCGCCGGTGAGCAACGTCACGGCTGCACTCTCGATCGCGACATCGGTGCCGGTGCCCATCGCTATGCCGACATCGGCGGCGGCGAGCGCCGGTGCGTCGTTGACACCGTCACCGACCATCGCCACGCGACGACCCTCATTGCGCAGCCGCGTCACGACATCGCTCTTACGCTCCGGCAACACGCCCGCCTCGATCTCGTCGATGCCGAGCGACTTCGCGACCGCCAATGCCGTGGTGCGATTGTCGCCCGTGAGCATCACCACACGCAGGCCTTCGGCACGCAGCCGGTCGAGCGCCGGACGTGCCGACGCTTTGACGGGATCCGCGATCGCCATGACGCCGCAGACCTCCTGGTCGATCGCCACGAAGATCGCAGTCGCGCCTTCTTGACGCGCAGCTTCGGCAGCGGCATCGCAATGACGGGTATCGATTGCGAGTTCGCTCATCAGCATCGCGTTGCCGAGCGCGATGCGTTGGCCGTCGATCACGCCCGATGCGCCCTTGCCCGAAGGCGCATCGAAGTCTGTGACGTCCTTCAGGGCAATGTCGCGCTGCTTCGCGGCAGCGACGATGGCTTGCGCCAGCGGATGCTCGCTTGCACGTTCGACGCTGGCGGCGAGTTGCAACAGTGTCGTTTCATCGAACCCCTGTATTGGTGTGATGGACGTCAGCGCGGGCTTGCCTTCGGTGAGCGTACCGGTCTTGTCGATCACGACCGTATCGATGCTTTCCAGTTGCTCCAGCGCGCCGGCATCGCGCACCAGAATGCCTGCCTGGGCACCGCGGCCGATGCCGACCATGATCGACATCGGCGTTGCAAGACCGAGTGCACAAGGACAGGCGATGATCAGCACTGTGACAGCAGCGACCAGTGCATAGGTCAGCCTTGGCTCCGGTCCGACCAAAGCCCAGACGACGAAAGCAGCAATGGACGCCGCAAGCACGGCAGGGACGAACCAGCCGGCGACGCGATCGGCCAGCCGCTGGATCGGCGCACGCGATCGCTGCGCCTTGGCGACCATATCGACGATGCGCGACAGCATCGTATCGCGGCCGACCTTGTCGGCCTTGAAGACAAGCCCGCCGCTCTGATTCACTGTGCCGCCAATGACGCGATCGCCTTTCTGCTTCGTGACCGGCATCGACTCTCCCGTCACCATGGACTCATCCACCGATGAGCGCCCGTCGCGCACCACGCCATCGACCGCGATCTTTTCGCCCGGCCGGACACGCAGCATGTCGCCGATGGCGATGTCATCGAACGAAATGTCTTCGTCACCCGACGGCCCGATGCGCCGTGCCGTCTTCGGCGCGAGCCCGAGCAAGGCGCGGATGGCGCCGGAAGTCTGGTTGCGGGCGCGCAGTTCGAGCACCTGCCCCAACAGCACCAGCACGGTAATGACAGCGGCCGCCTCGAAATAGACGGCCACCGCACCGTGATGATCCCGGAACGCCGTCGGAAAGACATCGGGCATCAGCGTCGCGACAACGCTGTAGATCCAGGCCACGCCTGTGCCCATGGCGATCAGCGTGAACATGTTGAGATTGCCGGACACCACGGAGCGCCAGCCGCGCACGAAGAAGGGAGCACCGGCCCACAGCACCACCGGCGTGGCCAGTGCGAACGATATCCAGTTCGAACTGGCCTGCGGCACCCATTGCATCAAGCCGACATGACGACCCATCTCCAACACGAACACCGGCAGTGTCAGCGCCAGTGCGATCCAGAAGCGCCGGGTTATATCGGTCAGTTCGGGATCCGGACCATCCTCAAGCGAGACCGTCTCTGGCTCCAGCGCCATGCCGCAGATCGGGCACGTGCCCGGTCCCTCCTGGCGGACCTCGGGATCCATCGGGCAGATATAGATCGTCCCGGGGGGCATCGTCGGCGCCGGTGCGCGCGGCTTCAGAAAGCTCTCGGGATCGGCCGAGAAGCGCTCGCGGCAACGGCTGCCGCAGAAGAAATACTCCCTGCCGTGATACGCATAGCGCTGGGTGGTGGTCGCCGGATCGACCGTCATGCCGCAAACGACATCGAGAACCTTCTCCGGGGCGGCGATCGGCGCATGATCTCCATGCGCACAGGAGCCGTGCCGGTGATCGTGCCCGCTATGGGCGCCATGCGATTGCGTCGATTCTGCCACGTCGCACCTCTTGATATAGATACCCTTGGGGGGTATATGGACTGCATGCGCCATGAGATCAAGACGTCCTGTTTAAAACGCCTTAAACGGATCGAAGGCCAGGTACGCGGCCTCGCCGGTATGATCGACGACGATCGCTACTGCATTGATGTCGTCACGCAGATCGCCGCGGCGCGAGCTGCATTGCGGCGGGTCGAGGAGGAGATCTTGCGCGATCATGTCGCGCATTGCGTGGAGCATGCGATCGCCTCCGGCGATCAAGCCGACCAGCGGCGCAAGATTGCCGAACTGATGGATGTGGTCAGCCGCTCTGGTCGATGATGATCCCTCGTCTGCACAGGAATTCGCAAAGACGGTTGATTTGAGATTATCGTTTTTGCGTCTCCGAAGTCGAACGGCGGATCAGCACACGCCAAGATAGGCGCGCGAACTGTTTCTCCATGCCGGACGTCGTTGGAAGTGTCCGCCCGCGGACACTCGGCGGGACCGTCGCCGATGTGGGTATTTACGTGTCATTGCATACTTATCTCTAGCGTCGCCCGCAGGTTAAGCGTCCTCACCTGCGGTTCGTATCTATGTCCACGATCTACTACTGCATCGCCTACCTCCATGATCTCCGCCTCGTCGCCCTCGCGGCTCTGATCTGTGCCATCGCGTCGATCACGGCCATCAACCTTTTGCGCCATGCAAGCTTGGCGAAAGGTCAGATGCGCTTCGCGTGGCTTGGTATCTCGGCGATCTCGACGGGCTTCGGGATCTGGGCAACGCATTTCATCGCCATGCTCGCCTTCACGCCGGGCATACCGAGCGGCTACAACATTTTGCTGACGGCAACTTCGCTGGTGGCTGCGATCCTGCTCACGGGTGCCGGCCTCGCGATCGCACTGATACCGCAGTTTCGCCCCGGCCCGGCCATCGGCGGCGCCGTGGTCGCCGGCGGTATCGCCGCCATGCACTACACCGGCATGACGGCGTTCGAGGTGCCGGCCAGCATGCACTGGGACCTGGGGCTTGTCATCGTATCGATCGTCCTCGGTGTCGCATTCGGCGCCGTTGCTCTTCCGGTCGGGCTCCACGGCAAGAACGATAAATGGCAGATCGGCGGAGCGCTGCTGCTGACTCTGGCGATTTGCAGCCACCATTTCACCGCCATGAGCGCGGTCACTCTGGTGCCTGATCCGACCATCATGGTGTCGTCACTCTCCGTCCCAGCAGGCCTGCTCGCGCTGGCCGTGGCGGTGGCCAGTCTCGCCATCATCGGCCTCGCTGCGGCCGGCGTCGTGCTCGATATCCATGACCGGCGTCGCACCGATCTCGAAGCCGATCGGATGCGCGGATTGGCCAATGCCGCCATCGAAGGCCTGATCCTGTGCGACGGCGACACCATCGTGACCGTCAATGACAGCTTCGCAGCACTCGCCGGTGCTCCGGCGAAAAGCTTCATCGGTGAAAGCCTGGCCGCCTGTTTCAGCGGCGCCCCGCTGCAGGTCAACCTGATCGACAAGTCCGACCTCGCAGCCGAGGCGAAACTGCATCGGCAGAACGGCGCCGACGTCCCTGTGGAATTGATCCTGCGGCAGATCGATTTCGCCGGTCGATCCCACAAGGTCGTCGCGGTGCGCGACTTGCGCGCGCGCAAGGAAGCCGAGCAACACATCCGCTTCCTGTCGCATCACGACGCACTGACGGGCCTGCCCAATCGCAGCCAGTTCAACGATCGCGTCGATGCCGCCATCGCCAGTGCACGTCCCGGTCGACATCACGCCATGCTGTGTCTCAACCTCGATCGCTTCAAGGAAGTGAACGACCTGTTTGGCCATGCCACCGGCGACATGGTGCTGCAGACGATCGCAGCAGGCATTGCTGCATTGCTGAGGGACGGGCAGATGATGGCCCGCTTGGGCAGCGATGAATTCGCCATTCTACTTCCAGATCTTCGCAATCCGGCAGCCGCTGAAGGCCTGGCGCGGCGGGTGCTTGCGACCCTGCGGGCACGGGACGATGCAGCCGAACTTGGTTGCGTGTCCACCAGCATCGGCATTGCGCTGTACCCGGACGACGCCACTGATCGTGAGGCCCTGCTGGCGCATGCCAACACCGCGCTCTATCGCGTCAAATCCGATGGCGGCTCGGCCTATCGCCGCTATGAGGCCGGCATGGGCGATGCCGTCCGGGATCGCCGCATGCTCGAACACGACCTGCGCAGCGCCGTCGGCAGCGAACAGTTCAAACTGGTCTATCAACCGCAGGAGGGCGTGCAGCACGGCCACGTCATCGGCTTCGAAGCGCTGCTGCGCTGGACCCATCCTGTTCGTGGCGCGGTATCGCCGGCCTTGTTCATCCCGGTCGCCGAAGACAACGGCACGATCGTTGAAATCGGCGAATGGGTGATGCGCACCGCCTGCGCCGAAGCGGCGAGCTGGAGGCATCCGCTCACCATCGCGGTGAACGTATCGGCCGTGCAGATCTATCACGACGACTTCGTGCCGATGGTACACCGGATCCTGTTCGAGACAGGGCTGTCACCCTCGCGGCTTGAAATCGAAATCACCGAAACGGCGCTGGTGCGCGACTTCAACCTCGCGCTGTCGGCCTTGCGGCGGGTCAAGGCGCTGGGTGTGCGCATCGCCATGGATGACTTCGGGACCGGGTACTCGTCGCTGTCCAATCTGCGGGCGTTCCCGTTCGACAAGATCAAGATCGACGCATCTTTCATCAAATCAGTGAACAGCAACGGCCAGGCCGCGACGATCGTCCGCGCCGTGGTCGGGCTCGGTCACGGCCTTGGATTACCTGTGCTGGCGGAAGGCGTCGAAACCGCCGCCGAGTTGAAATTTCTGCAGGAGGAAAAATGCGACGAGGTTCAGGGATATCTGCTCGGCAAGCCGGCGCCGGTCGATCACTTCGCCCACCTGACCGGCGGCGTGCCTGCCGCAGTCGACCCGGATATCCGAGCTGCGTAATGATTCCTGAGACGACAAAAAACGCGCGGCCATGCCGCGCGTTTTTTCGGGTCGTCATTGTCAGACGGTCAGGCGGCCTGCTTATGCATCGCGCCATTGGCCGAGGTCTGTCCCCGGATGGCCTTGATCGAACGTTCGATCGCCGCCCACAATTTTCCGATCTCGCCGGCTGCACGGCCGCTCGCCGAAAACTCGCGTGCGCCTTCGCCCTCGCCAAGAGCAAGCAGCAGATCGGCACGGTTGGTGATCTGCCCTGACCAGACCGGCGCCTTGAACTTGGCAAGCGCTTCGCGGGCCAGCGCGACGATGCGGCTTTCGTTTTCATCGCGGCGCGCCGGAGCGCCATTGATGACCACGGCATAAGGCTTGCGAGCCGCGCGGCAGGACTGGATCGTTGCCTGCACGGCATCGACGTCGAAGACGCCGGGGCGGGCAGGAATGATCACCATGGTAGCGTTCTTGATGGCGTCTTCGACGACGGCCGACGTGTTCGGCGGCGTATCGATGAACACCCATTCGACACCATCGCGCTTGGCGGTAGCGATGATCTCGGACACGCTGCGGTTGGCGACCTTCAAAGCGGGCTCGTTGGTTCCGCGCAGCTTGTGCCATAGTGTGAGCGACCCCTGCGGATCGGCATCGACAAGCAGACATGGCTTCGTAGGTTTATGAACTTGGGCAGCAAGATGAGCAGCGAGAGTGCTCTTCCCCGAGCCGCCTTTACGCGAAGCGAAAACAATCACGTTCATATGTTGGCCTCCAGATTGACCCCGGCCGCAAAAATGAATCAGTCCGCTGATTCGTTAAAGCTTAATATCGCACCGAGGGGCATATGTCCCTGTATTTCCTCGAATGTTGGCTTTTGAGTTACAGGTTGCGGCGCAACAGCGCCGAAAGTGAGTCAATGTTAGTCCGCTAATCGCGCATAGTCGCGGCCAACTACACCTCGCCTATCACTTGGCCTGGGGACGCTTGTGCGATGCTTGCTGGTTGCGCGAAGGCTTCTCCGCTTTCGCGGCTTGACGCTCCAGCCATTTGCGCTCCAGCCATCCCAGCAACTGCGCCACTGGCTTTTGCAGCGGCGGAATATCCTGAGCTATCAGTAAAAGACCGAGCGGGAGCATCCACAGCCCTAGAATTGGCAGGATACTGAAAATGCCGCCCAGGATGAGCAGGATGGCGAGCGGAAAACGCACCAGACGCGACGATGGCTTGCGCAGCCAATTGATGAAACGTGCCGCCCGCGCTGGTATTTTGTCTTCGAACCAGACGAAATGCCGCTCGATCTCAGCCTTGTAGTCGATACCAGTGCTGTTCAAAAACTGTCCTCCACGCCAGGGATGCGGCGCGTAAATGTCCCAACGTGCGAGCTCGCGTCGGGTTCACGTGGCTTCGCTGGCGCGACGTAAAAGTGAACTCGTCGTCTCAATTGGAGCGTTTCGACGCCATGGAAGAAGAGCGCGGCTTCGCCACTGGCTTGCGCGTTTTCGCGGATATCGACCGGACCGGACGAAAGAACTGCGCGCAACCCGGACTGAGCTGCGTACGGGACCGCACCATACAGGCCGTGATGCGTCCGACGTCGGGAATGGCCGAGCTACACAGACGCATGGCGTCGCCGCTACACAGCGCTTGTTGATCGGCAGTATAGCCTTGTGCCTGCGCCGCGCCGGAGCCGGCCGTCAGGATCACTACGAGCAGTCCAATTCGCGCACGCGCTGCCATTGCATCCTCCCCGAATTTTGGACCCGAAGTGTCGGCGAGCGGCATGGATTTGGCAAGCACCAGTGCTTGCGCGGAGTGACCGCACCGTGCGGGCTTGTCTTCCCCACGCACATGTAGTCTCTGCAGGCCCACGCTCCTTTGAACAAAGCTCCAGAGACTATGATCGCACGACCTACCGCAACGATGGGGATCGCATGAACGGCGTTCGCATCGGTATCATTGCCTCGCTGCTGCTATGCGTCTGGCTGGTCTGGCCCAAGGGCGAGACCGCCACACCGCCACGCCCGCTCTTGA
>JAPLPC010000453.1:0-896 GCA_026400425.1 Hyphomicrobiales bacterium
CTTTCGTCTAAGTCATATTGTCGCAGATCTGCCTCGGACGGATGCAAGTCTGTGAGCCCCGACCAGCAATGCATTCCACGGCATTGGCTTTTCGCGCTCCGCGTGGCAACGGGACTTTCCTTTTCCCGGAATTACGAGGCTCTACGTGGCGGATCAATTTGCACCCCCAGCCGATGGCAAACTCCATCTCGACGACGCGAAGAAACGCATCAAGGCGATCTTCATCGGCTCGATGGGCAATCTCGTCGAATGGTACGACTTCTACGCCTACACCGCCTTCGCGTTGTACTTTGCGCCGGCCTTCTTTCCGTCGAACGATCCCGTGGTGCAGCAACTCAATGTCGCGGCCGTGTTTGCCGCCACCTTCCTGATGCGCCCGATCGGCGGATGGCTGTTCGGCTATCTCGCCGACACCTATGGACGCCGGATGTCGCTCACCATCTCGGTGGTGTGCATGTGCTTCGGCTCGCTGATCATCGCCTGCACGCCGACCTATGCCTCGATCGGCATCGCCGCGCCGATCCTGCTGATCATCGCCCGCATGATCGAAGGCCTCAGCCTCGGCGGCGAATACGGCGCCTCCGCCACTTATCTGTCGGAAGTGGCTGATCCCAATCATCGCGGATTCTATTCGAGCTTCCAATATGTCACGCTGATCGGCGGCCAGCTCACCGCGATCATCGTGCTGATGCTGCTGCAGAAGGTGTTTCTCACCGAGCAGGAGCTGAAAGACTGGGGCTGGCGCATTCCGTTCTTCATCGGCGCCGGTCTCGCCGTGTTCGCCGCCGTGATGCGCCGCGATCTGCACGAGACCGAGCAGTTCGTCGAAGCCAAGAAGCAGGCCAAGCCGATGGGCTCGCTGAGTGCCCTGTTCAAATATCCGCGCGAACTGTTCC
>JAPLPC010000453.1:926-10061 GCA_026400425.1 Hyphomicrobiales bacterium
TCACCACCTATATGCAGACCTTCGTGAAGCTCTCGGTCGGCCTCACCGCCGACCAGACCACCACCGTGATCTTCGGCACGCTGGTGTTCGCCTGCCTGCTGCAGCCGCTTTACGGTGGCCTGTCCGACAAGATCGGCCGCAAGCCGCTGCTGATCTTCTTCGGCATCGCCGGCACGCTGTGCACGGTGCCGATCCTGACCACGCTGCAGACCACCAAATCGCCCTTCGTGGCGTTCCTGCTGATCTGTGGCGCCTGGGTGTTCGTTGCCGGCTATACGTCGATCAACGCGGTGGTGAAGGCCGAGCTGTTCCCGACCAATGTCCGCGCGCTCGGCGTCGGCCTGCCCTACGCACTGACGGTCTCGATCTTCGGTGGCACCGCGCCGTGGGTCGCCTTGAAGTTCAAGGAAATGGGCAACGAGCATTATTTCTACTATTATCTGTCGGGCATGATTTTCCTGTCGCTGCTGATCTACGCGACGATGCGCGACACCAAACATACGTCGGCCATGCACCGCCACGAGTAACGACCAGGCCATGAAGGAGCGTCAGCCATGACCGAGGACCACACCCCGCCGGATTCCAAGCTGACGCAGACCAAACAACGCTGGGCGCGCGAGGGCCGGTTTCTCACCGGCCGACACGCGCGCCCGGACGAACAAAGACTGCCGCCCGGCCAGCATCTGACGCAGGACTGGCCGGTGCTCGACCTCGGCATCACGCCCAACATATCCCGCGAGCGCTGGCGGCTCGATGTCTACGGCGCCGTCGAGACGCCGCTGTTCTGGGATTTTGCGCAGCTCTCGGCGCAGCCGCAATCCAGTTTCATGTCCGACATCCACTGCGTCACCACCTGGTCGCGCTACGACAATGCGTGGGAGGGGCTGTCGACCCGCGCGCTGCTCGAAGCCTGCCAGCCGAAGCCGGAAGCCCGTTTCGTGGTGCTGCAATCGCATGACGGCTACACCACCAATCTGTCGCTCGACGATTTTGCCGCCGACGACGCGCTGCTGGCCCATACATGGCAGGGCCAGCCGATCTCGGGCGAGCATGGCGGCCCGGTGCGGATGGTGGTCCCGCATCTGTATTTCTGGAAGAGCGCGAAATGGCTGCAGCGGATCGAATTCGTGGTCGATGACAAACCCGGCTACTGGGAAGTCCGCGGCTATCACAACCGCGGCGACCCGTGGCTGGAACAGCGTTACTCCGAGGATTGAGGCCAGCAGGATGAGGCCAGAGCGAAAGGACTCCCCGATGCAGACCGAGAAACTTCAATTCGCCGGCGCCTCCGGCCACATGCTGGCGGCGGCATTGGACAAACCCGATGGCGACATCCGCGCCACCGCCCTGCTCGCGCATTGCTTCACCTGTACCAAGGATACACTGGCTGGCCGGCGGATCGCCGACGCGCTGACCCTCCACGGGATCGCCGTGCTGCGTTTCGACTTCACCGGCCTCGGCTCCAGCGATGGCGAGTTCGCCAATACGACCTTCAGCTCCAATATCGAAGACCTCGTCTGCGCCGCCGGTCATCTGCGCACCCTGGGCCGTGCGCCCACGATCCTGATCGGCCACAGCTTGGGCGGGGCTGCGATTCTTGCGGCGGCAAGCCAGATCCCCGAAGTCAAGGCCATCGTCACCATCGCCGCGCCATCCGATCCCGCCCATGTCACGCATCTGTTCGCTGAACACGTGGACGCCATTCGCGACCAGGGCGAGGTCGAGGTGAAACTGGCCGGCCGGCCGTTTCGGATCAAGCGCGCTTTCCTCGACGACATCGCCGAACACAGTCTGCTGACTCAGGTCGCAAAACTGCACAAGCCGCTGCTGGTGATGCAGTCGCCGGTCGACGACACCGTGGGGATCGACAACGCCACGCGCATTTTCATCGCGGCCAAGCATCCGAAAAGCTTCGTGTCTCTCGATCATGCGGATCATCTGCTGACGAATAAAGCGGATGCGATCTATGCAGCCGACGTGATCGCGGCATGGGCCTCGCGCTTCGTCGCGCCGCTCGCGCACGCGGCCGGCGAGGCCATGCCGGACCTGCCGCGGCCGGTCGTCGTCGCGGAAACGCGCGCCGGCAAATTCCAGCAGCAGATCACCATCGGTGCGCATCGCCTGTTGGCCGATGAACCGGTCGCCGCCGGCGGCGACGACACCGGCCCCGGCCCGTATGATTTTCTGCTGAGCGCACTCGGCGCCTGCACGGCGATGACCATGCGCCTGTATGCCGACCGCAAGGCATTGCCGATGGAGCGCGTCAGCGTCACGCTGAACCACACCAAGATTTATGCGAAAGACTGCGAGGAGTGCGAGACCAAGGACGGCATGCTCGACCAGATCGAGCGCGTGATCGCGATCAGCGGCGAGTTGGACGCCGAACAGCGCGCGAAACTGATGGAGATCGCCGACAAGTGCCCGGTGCATCGGACGCTGACATCCGAGATCCGGATCGTGACGAAAGCGCAGGCGTGAAGCGCAAGCTCCCGCTCCCAGCCGTCAATGCGAGGAACGGGGCGAGCCGCCCCGGTTCCCGTTGCTGAGGCAATGTCCGACAATGTGAATCGCCGCCGTTAACCTTTCTTAAAGATGTTCCTCGCAGCGCCTGCGACGCGTGGTAAATCTGTTCCCGAGCCAAAGGAATCAGTTTCGCGCCGACGCGGATTCGCGCCGGCGTCCTGCCGCAGATTGTTTGGGAATTTCATGAGCGAACACCTGTCCTACCAGCCGTCCCGCGCGTCCCTCCCCGATCAGGAACAGAAGCAGGCAGCGCTCAGCTATCTCAACGAGGCCTGGGCCGAAGCGCGCCACGAGGGCGTCGATGGCGATTGTCTTGCACAAGCGAGTCTGTTCGCTGCCTTTGCAGAGCTGGTCGGGACATATGGCGAGGATGCGGTGGCAAAGTTCGTCGAGGGCCTGCCGACCCGGGTGCGCAACGGCGAATTCTCCCTGACGCTGGCGCGGCAGTAGCCATTACCGTCATTGCGAGCGAAGCGAAGCAATCCAGTTCTTCGCGTGCGGCGCGCTGGATTGCTTCGTCGCTACGCTCCTCGCAGTGACGAAGCTAGTTACGGCTTCAGAGTCTCCAGAAACTTTACCGTCTCGCCCTGCGACGGCGTGACGAGTTCGCCCTGCCACATCACCTGCCGGCCGCGAACGAAGGTGCCGACCGGCCAGCCTTTCACGGTGACGCCGTCATATGGCGTCCAGCCGGCTTTCGAGGCCACCCATTCGTTGGTGATGGTTTCGCTGCGCTTGAGATCGACCACGGTGAAGTCGGCGTCATAGCCCGCGGCGATGCGGCCCTTCATGGCCATATTAAAAAGCCGTGCCGGCCCGGCGCTGGTCAGATCGACGAAGCGCTGCAGCGACAGCCGGCCGGCATTGACATGGTCGAGCATCAGCGGCACCAGCGTCTGCACGCCGGTCATGCCCGACGGCGAGGCCGGATAGACCTTCTGCTTCTCCTCCAGCGTATGCGGCGCATGGTCGGAGCCGAGCACATCGATGATACCCTGCTCGATCCCCTTCCAGATTCCGGCACGGTGGCTGGCATCGCGCACCGGCGGATTCATCTGTGCCAGCGTGCCCAAGCGCTCATAGCAGTCCGGCGCCGCCAGGGTGAGATGATGCGGCGTCGCCTCGCAGGACGCGACATCCTTGTGGTCGCGCAAGTAGTCGATCTCTTCCTTGGTCGAGATGTGCAGGACATGGATGCGCTTGCCGGTTTCGTGGGCGAGATGGACGAGCCGCTGCGTCGCCATGAGCGCCGCAACTTCGTCACGCCAGACCGGATGCGAACGGGCATCGCCTTCGATGCGCAGGCCCTTGCGATCGTTGAGGCGAAATTCATCCTCGGCATGGAAGGCGGCGCGGCGCTTGATGACCTTAAAAATCCTGCGCAGGCTGTCATCGTCCTCGACGAGCAATGCTCCGGTAGAAGAGCCGATGAACACCTTGACGCCGGCGCAACCCGGCGCGCGCTCCAGTTCCGGCAGATCCTGCACGTTCTCGCGGGTACCGCCGATGAAGAACGCATAATCGCAATGCATGCGGTGATGACCGCGCTTCACCTTGTCGGTGAAAGTGGCTTCATCGATGGTGAGAGGATTGGTGTTCGGCATTTCGAACACTGCCGTGACGCCGCCCATCACGGCGCTGCGGGAGCCGCTTTCGAGGTCTTCCTTGTGCTCGAGGCCAGGCTCGCGGAAATGCACCTGGGTGTCCATCACGCCGGGCAGGATGTGCAAGCCCTTGCAGTCGATGGTCTTGCCGGCCTGTTCGGGGCCGAAACTGCCCAGCGCCGCAATTCGGCCGTCACGGATACCGATGTCGCGCTGGCCCTCGCCATCCTGATTGACGACGATGCCGTTCTTCAAAATGGTGTCGAAAGTATCGCTCATAGCGTCTCGCTTGCCGTCTGTGGATGCCACGCGTGAATGGCGCAGGCCTTGTTACCGGCATCTTAGCGGCTTAACTTTGGCTGTCATATCCATCCGCATCGATTCCCGAATGTTTTCGAGATTTTCCGTATGAAAGCAGCATTTCTTCCCGATCGGGGCGTGGTGAAGATCGCCGGCGATGACGCGCGTGGCTTTCTCAACAACCTCGTCACCTCGGAGATCGACGATCTCTCGCCGGGCAGCGCGCGGTTCGCTGCGCTGCTGACCCCGCAGGGCAAGATCGTGGCCGATTTTCTCGTCACGGAAGCGCCTGTGGGCCATGGCGGCGGGCTGCTGCTCGACTGCCCCCGCGAGCTCGCCCAGCCGCTTGCGACCAAGCTCGGCTTCTACAAGCTGCGTGCCAAGGTGACCGTAGAGAATCTGTCGGACAGGCTCGGCGTGCTGGCGGTGTGGGGCGGCGAGCCGACGATGCAGCCCGACCTGACTTTTGCCGATCCGCGCAATGCCGCGCTCGGCTTTCGCGTCTTGGTACCGGCCGATCTCGCTGAGAAGACGGCAACCGTGCTCGGCGCAGAACTGGTCGATGAGACCACCTATGAGGCGCATCGGATCGTCTGCGGCGTGCCCCGCGGCGGCATCGACTTCGCCTATGGCGATGCGTTTCCGCACGAGACCAATATGGATCGGCTGCACGGCGTCGATTTCGACAAAGGCTGCTATGTCGGCCAGGAGGTCGTGTCGCGCATGCAGCATCGCGGCACGGCGCGCACGCGGATCGTGCCGGTGACGCTCGATGGCACGGCCCCCGTCGCAGGCACCGAAATCCGCGCGGCCGACAAACCGATCGGCACCATGGGCTCGTCGGCAGGCGAACGTGGCCTCGCACTGCTGCGCACGGACCGCGCCAGCGATGCGCTGGACGCGGGCGTGACTATGTCGGCCGGCGACATTGCCATTCAGCTTGCCGATCCCGAAGCCGTGCGTGCCTTCGCAACCAAGAAAAACGCATGAGCAAGGCGCCGATCACCCATGCCGATGGCAAGACCCGCTGTCCATGGCCGGGCGAGGATCCGTTCTATGTCGCCTATCACGACACCGAATGGGGCGTGCCGGAATATGACGACCGCGCGCTGTTCGAAAAGTTGATTCTCGACGGCTTCCAGGCCGGATTGTCCTGGATCACGATCCTGCGCAAGCGCGACAATTTCCGCAAGGCGTTCGATGATTTCCAGCCTGCCAAGATCGCGCGCTACAGCGAGAACAAAGTGCATGCGCTGATGAACGATGCCGGCATCGTGCGCAATCGCTCGAAGATTGAAGGCGCAATTCTGTCGACGAAGGGTTACCTGAAGATCCAGGACGACGGCCTCGGCTTTTCGAAGTATCTGTGGGACTTCGTCGATGGCCAGCCTATCGTGAACAACTTCAAGACCCACGCCGGCGTGCCGGCCTCGACGCCGCTGTCCACCAAGATCTCCAAGGAATTGCAGGCGCGCAATTTCAAATTCGTGGGCCCGACCATCGTCTATGCGTTCATGCAGGCCACCGGCATGGTCAACGACCATCTCACCTCCTGCTATTGCCACGCGCTTTGCAGCAAAAAGAAGCGCCCGCTGCGGCTGAAGGCGACCTGATGGCGCGGGCGACCATCACCGGCGGCACCCCGCGTGCCTGGCAACGCATGCTGTCCGGCCGCAGGCTCGATCTGCTCGATCCCTCGCCGCTCGATATCGAACTGGCGGACATCGCGCACGGCCTTGCCCGCATGGCGCGCTGGAACGGGCAGACGCGGGGGCCGCACATCTTTTCGGTGGCGCAACACGCGTTGCTGGTCGAAGCGATCATGCGCGAGCAAACGAGCCGCGCCGATCGCCGCGGCGGCCTCGCAGCGCTGCTGCACGATTCGCCGGAGTATGTGATCGGCGACATGATCTCGCCGTTCAAGGCCGTCATCGGCGACGCCTACAAGACGGTGGAACATCGTTTGCTGGCAGCGATCCATATTCGCTTTGGACTGCCGGCCACGCTCGATGCGGCGATGACGAAGGCGATCAAGACCGCCGATATGGGCGCCGCCTATCTGGAGGCCACACGGCTGGCCGGCTTCGTCGAGGCCGAAGCGAAGCGGCTGTTCGGCAAGGACCCTTGTCTGGCGCTCGAACTGGAAGCAGATTATCTGACGCCGTGGTCGGCCAGCAAAGCCGAGAAGCGGTTCCTGGCTCGTTTCGAAGCGCTGACGGCGGGATGACATGCAGGGCCGGTCCGCGATAGAAAGTACGCTATGATCTACGTCTGCTCCCTCGCCGACCTGCACCCGACCGTTCAAGCGACGGGCGCGAGCCATGTGCTGACCATCATGGCCAATGTCGCGCAAGTGGTTCGGCCGGAGACGGTGATCGAGACCAATCACTTGCGCGTCCAGGTGGACGATATCACCGAGTCGATGGATGGTTTCGTTGCGCCGAACGCCAGCCATGTGGCGCAGGTCATGGATTTCGTGCGCAGCTGGGATCGCGCGTCGCCGATGGTGATCCATTGCTATGCGGGCATCTCGCGCTCCACCGCCAGCGCCTTCACGGCGGCCTGCATGCTGAACCCGCATCGCGACGAGAGCGAGATCGCGCGCCGCATCCGGGCCGCATCTCCGATCGCGTCGCCGAACCGGCTGATCGTGTCCCTTGCCGACAAGGCACTCGGGCGCAATGGGCGCATGATCCGTGCGCTCGACGATATGGGGCCCGGCAACTTGATGGTGGCCGGCCAGTCGTTTCGCGTCGATCTGGAATGATGCGCTAAAATCCAGAATGAACATCGACGGGCCAGACAGGCACTAACTCCCTGCGGCTTCCCTCGCTACTCCCATTGTGGGACAAACGCGCAGAGAAGACCGGGGGCTGATGCTGCATGTTCGATTTTGATTTCCTTGCGCTTGTCGCGGCCATCGCTGCTTTCTTGTTTGCCCGCAAGGCGCGCAACGAAGTGAAGATCCTGCGCGCGCGGCTCGATGCATTCGAGGCAGCACCGCGCACGGCCGACGCGACGGCGGCTAGCAGAATGGCTGCGGCCGAAACTGCGCCGCCGCTCGCGCCGCTGCAGCCTGCAATCGGCAATGTGCCGCCGCCCAGCACGTCGTCAGCATCTACACCGACACCCACTGCTCCGACGGCTCCAGCCGCTGCGCCGACGCCGCATATCACGGCTGCGACCGCGCCACCGAAACCGCCGACGCCTGCCGCCCCGCGTGCCAGCTTCGAGGAGCGGATCGGGACGCGCTGGGTGGTCTGGGTCGGCGGCCTCACACTGGCCCTCGGCGGCCTCTTCATGGTGCGTTACTCCATCGAGGCCGGCTTGCTCGGCCCGGAAGTGCGCGTGTTGCTCGGCGGCCTGTTCGCGCTCGCTTTGCTCGCCGTCGGCGAATTCGCGCGCCGCAAGGAGTCGCTGTCCTCCATTGCCCCACTGCCGATCGCCAATATCCCGGCGATCCTCACCGCAGCCGGCACAGCCGTGGCTTTCGCGACCATCTACGCCGCCTACGCCCTGTATGACTTCCTGGTGCCCGGCACCGCCTTTGTGCTGCTCGGCATCGTCGCCATGGCGACCATGGCTGCGGCACTTCTGCATGGGCCGGCCTTGGCAGGCCTCGGGCTGGTCGGCGCCTTCGTGACGCCGATGCTGGTGTCGTCGGGCAAGCCGGACTACTGGGCGCTGTATATCTATCTCGCCATCGTCACGGCCGCCGCCTTCGCACTGGCGCGGATGCGGATGTGGCGCTGGCTGGTGTTGACCACCATCGCCTTCACCACCTTCTGGACTCTTCCCGGGCTCGACTCCGGCGCAGCCATGGTGGCGCCGCATGTCTTCCACGTCATCGCTGGTTTCGTGCTGGCCGCGCTGCTGGTGGTGTGCGGCTTCATGTATGGCCCGCCCGCCGAGCCTGGCCGCATCGAAGGCATTTCGTCGGCCGCCCTCGGCGTCAGCCTGTTCGGGGCGACGCTGATCGTGCTCGCCGGCTTCCACGCCGATCTCGCCATGATCGCATTCGCGCTGCTGGTCGCAGCCACGCTGTTCGTGGCGTGGTATGCGCAGGCAGCGACCGGCGCATTGCCGCTTGCCGCCGGCTTCGTCGCGGTGGTCTTTCTGTCATGGGCGATCCAGGGCAATCTCGACCTGCTGGTGCTGCCCGGCGGACCGCTGGACGGAATCGGCCTCAGCCCGATCGAAGGCTCCGTGACGCTGCATCTCGTCAGCGCTGCCGTGTTCGCACTCGGCTTCGGCGTCGTCGGTTTCCTCGCGCAGGGGCGCTCGATCAGTGCAGTCGTTCCCGTGATCTGGGCGGCCTGCGCCACCTTCGTGCCGATCGCTCTGCTGATCGCGCTCTATGCACGCATCGCTCATCTCGACCGCTCGATCCCGTTTGCCATCCTCGCCGTGATCATCGCCGCCGGCTTTGCCGCCGCCACCGAACTGCTTAGCAAGCGCGAACAGCGTCCGGGCCTTGCGATCTCCACCGCCCTGTTCGCCACCGGCACGCTCGGCGCGCTGGCGTTGGCACTGACCTTCGCGCTGGAGAAAGGCTGGCTCACCATCGCGCTGGCGCTGATGGGCTATGCCCGTTTCGGGTGTCGTATTTCCGGTGGCTCTGTGCGTGTGGATGGCACCGAATTGATCGGCTTGGGCGAAAAGGCCCTTCGCCAGCTTCGCGGGCGGCGCGTGGCTTATATCGCGCAGA
>JAPLPC010000054.1 GCA_026400425.1 Hyphomicrobiales bacterium
CGGTAACGCGGCGACGATCACCATAGAAGCAGGCATTGGCGGACGAGCAGCTGGCCACATAGGTCTCGTCGGTGACGTTGTTGGCATTCACCGCAAAACGCCAGTTTTGATAGTCGTAGTGAACCGACACATCCGCGAGGACGCGCGATGGCACGATCAGTGTGTTGGCCTGATCGGCGAATGACGCGCCAACATAACGCACGCCGCCGCCGAAGCCGAAGCCACGCAGAATGCCATCCTGGAACGTGTCGTCCGACCAGCCCGAGGCCATCTGGCGCGGCGTGTTGGTGGGCACGAACCCGACCAGCGCCGGATTGGCGTCCTTGTTGGTGAACAGGTTGTAGTTCGTGAACGAGCCCACGACCTTGAAGCCCGGCGCGAGATTGGCCACCGCTTCGAGTTCGATACCACGCGAGGTCACTTCGCCGGTCTGGCTCTGCAGATTCGGCGGGATGCTGTTGGGATCGGTGGTCAGCACATTGGTGCGCTTGAGATCGAACAGCGCCACGCCGAAGTGACCGTTGAACCCGACCGGCTGGAACTTGACACCGATCTCAGTCTGCTCACCTCTTTCCGGTAGCAGGAGCTGACCGGTGGAATTGGTGCCGATCACCGGATTATAGCTCGTTGCATAGGAGACATAAGGCGCGAGGCCATTGTCGAAATTGTAGATCGCACCGATGCGGCCGCTGAATTGGCTGTCGCTGCGCCCGAGTGCAGTGACGCCGGTGATGCGGCTGAGATCGTTGACATCGACCCAGTCGTTGCGGCCCGACAGAACCAGCGTGAAGCGATCCAGCTTGATCTGGTCCTGTAGATAGACGCCGAGTTGCTGCTGTGTCAGCCTGCTGTCGCGATAGGGTGCAGCAGTGAGCGGCGGGGCTCCCGTATAGACGGGATTCAGCACATTGATCGGACCTTGCGTGAAGGCGAACGCCTGGGTGTCGTTGATCTGATAGTATTTCAGATCGAGGCCGAACAATGTGGTGTGGCTGAGAATGCCGGTGTTGAAGCGATACTCCACGTGGCTATCCATGTTCGCCTGATTGGCAATGCCGCGGGTGGCGAAAGGATAGCGCGCGAAGTCGCCGGTGGCCTGATTGGCATAGCCGTTGCCGGTAATGCCGGCATAATTCACATCGACATGGGCGAAGCGCGCGTTCTGGCGGAAGGTGACGCTGTCGGACAGATGGCGCTCGAACTGATAGCCGAGCATTTCCTGCTCGCGCTTGAACATATCGAAATTCGGCTCGCCGCCGAAGAAGCTGGTCGGGATCCGGCCGAACGGGCCGCTGGTCACCGTGCCGACATAAGGCAGGAATTGCGCCGCGCGGGTCTCGTTCTTTGAAGCCGACGCCAGAATCGTCAGCGTGGTGTCGATATCCGGCTTCCAGGTCACCGACGGCGCGATGAAATAGTTGTTGTTCGGCGTAAAATCGGTCTGCGTGCCGCCGTTCTGCAACTGGCCGACGATGCGGGTGTAGAGTTCGCCATGGCCCGGTGCCAGCTTGATCGGCGTATTGATGTCGAAACCGAAATAGGCATTGCCGTAATTGTCGACGCCGCTCTCGATGTAGCGGATCGGCTCCGCGCGCGGCATCTTGCTGACGGCGTTGACGAGACCGCTCGGGCTGGAACCGCCATACAGGATCGCCGACGGGCCCCGCAGGACCTCGACGCGCTCCAGATTGAACGGCTGCAGCTTCCAGCTGGCATAGGAAGTGTAGAACAGCTGTAAGCCGTCGAGGAACATGCTGTTGTCGTCGGATTTGAAACCGCGGATGATGAACCAGTCGTTGCGGTTGTCGGCACCAAAGGTCGCGGCATAGACGCCCGGCGCATAGCGCAGCACGTCATCGAACTTGCGGGGTGCCTGATCGCGGATCTGTTCGGCGCCGATCACCGTGATGGCCTGCGGGGTTTCGTTGATCGGCGTGTTGGTCTTGGTACCGCTGGACGAACGGTTGGCGACATAACCTTGGATCGGTCCGCGTGGGCTTTCCACGAAGACATTGCTGCGCGGCGGCGGTGCAATGGGGCGCGGCGCAATGGCCGTGCGCGCGGCGCGCGGGGTGCGCTGGACGGTGGCCGCACGGCGGCGCTGGGCGGGCTGATTGACCACCACCGGCGGCAGATTTTGCGCGCCGCTTTGCGCTGTGCTCGACTGCGCATGGGCGGCTTCGAAACACGACAGGCTGAGCGCGCCAGCTGACGACAGGAGTGCAAGTCGCGACAGACCGATGATGTTCAAGACCGTTCCCCATGATCCCGCGCATAGCGGGATCGGCTGAATGAGCCATCGGGGTATTCGGACGGGTGCAACTTCGCCAATAGAACCGTTCAAAAAACGGTCATAAAAGCCGGCCTGTGGCCTAAGCGCCGCACTCTCTGTCGGTACGGATCGTGTCGGTACGGCTCTGCTGAGCCAGTCGAGCGATACGCAGGCGTGCAGGACGCCGGCGTATCGCAGTCAGCTCAGCGGCCGGTTCAGGCCGCGCGGACGGAGCGCAGGAAATTGCCGACTTCGCGTTTCAGGCGGGCGCTCTCGCCGGAGAGCGACTGCGCCGCCGTGAGCACCTGCGAGGATGCGATTCCCGCTTCCTCGACACCGCGCTGAACGTCGGTGATGTTGGCGCTGACCTGCATCGTGCCGGCGGCTGCCTGCTGGACGTTGCGCGAGATCTCCTGCGTGGTTGCGCCCTGCTCCTCGACCGCGGAAGCAATGGCCGAGGCGACGTCGGACATCTGGCCGATGGTGGTCGAGATTTCACGAATCGCGGACACGGATTCTTCCGTGGCCTTCTGGATGCCGGTGACCTGCATACTGATCTCGCCGGTCGCCTTCGCCGTCTGTTCGGCCAGCGCCTTCACCTCCGCAGCGACCACCGCGAACCCGCGACCGGCCTCACCGGCACGCGCTGCCTCGATGGTAGCGTTGAGCGCCAACAGGTTGGTCTGTCGGGCAATATCCGAGATCAGCTTGACCACATGACCGATCTTCTCGGCCGCCGCCGCCAACGCCTCAACGGATTCTCCGGTCGCCACGACCTCCGTCACGGC
>JAPLPC010000633.1 GCA_026400425.1 Hyphomicrobiales bacterium
ACTGAGCAAATCCTATCCGACCGAAGCCGACGTGTGGAAACTCGCGGCCGAGAGCGGTCTCATCTCCGATGTGGAAAGCGCCCGCGGCAAGCCGGCGCCGCGCCGCGTGCTCGACAATGACTACGAGATTCGCGCCTGCCAGGCGGAAGCCGGCGAGTGCCCGGAAAAGAACGAGCGCGATGCGCAGGAGCAGAAAGACTTTCAGCTGCTGCTGAAGGGCCGCGCCGTCTAGGACGGCGCCCTACCGGCGCGTCGCATCCACGACACGCCGATCATATCCCCGCTCTCACAGTGCCCGTGCCGCATTGCCCTTGAACAGGATCGGGCCGGTCGGGCGACCGATCGGCGAGCCGCCTTCCGGCTCGAGGGTGATCTCGAACAGCTGGTCCTGTCCGGTTTCCGGCAGCGAGGTCAGGTCGAGTTCGAGCGTCCGCGACCGCCCGGTCAGGCCGACGGACTTCGGGCCGATGCTGCGATCCCACAGCGTCCACACCTGCAGCGTGCGGCCGGCGGGCACGTCGATGGCACGCAACGGGACCAGCTCGACGCGTCCGTTGGCGAACGCATTGACGATGGCACCGGCTTCCTTGGTGGTGTCGTTCACCAGCACGGCGACATAGACCGGCTTGCTCTGCGCCAGCGCGATCAGTTCATTGCGGAGCTGGCGCGAGGTGCCGAGTGCGCCGATCAGCACGATGGCGAGCAGCAACGACGCCAAGATGCCGCCGATCCCGGCGCCGCGCCAGAACCGCAGATTGTGCCACAGCAGCGCGCCATTGATCGTCGCGCGCGCGCCCGGCAGCGGAATCGCGGGTCTCGCTTTGGTCGTCTCGCTGATCCGGTCCCACAGCCCGGCGCTCGGTGCGATCGCCTCGGCGGTGGCATCGAGATCGGCCAGCCTTTCGCGCCACACGCCGACGGCGCGGGCGAAGCCGGCATCGGCATCCATGCGCCGCTCCGCTTCGGCCAGCTCCGCGCCGTCCAGCAGGCCCATGACATAGTCGGCTGCAAGATCGTCGTCATCGCGCGCATCGTTGTCGTGCATGCTCATCCCATGCACTCCTGCAGCGAGAACAGGCTGCGGCGGACCCAGCTCTTCACGGTGCCCAGCGGCACCTTCAGCCGTCCCGCCAGTTCGCCATGGCTCATGCCATGAACATAGGCCAGCACCACCACATCGCGCCGCGGCCGGTCGATCCGTTCGAGGCAGCGCCGCAGCGCGGAGGTCTCCGGCATCCGCGTCATGGTGGCTTCGCAATCAACGTCTAGTGCGCTCTCGTCCGAGGCGTCGTAGCGATGCTCGTTGCGATGGATGCTCAGCGCGCGGTTGCGCACCACCGCATAGAGCCAGCCCCGCGCACTGCCGCGATGCGGATCGAACGACGCAGCGCTGCGCCAGATCCTGACGAAGGCGTCGTGCACGGCCTATTCGGCCAGATCCGATCTGAACAAAATGCGCCGGGCGACGCCGATCATCTTCGCGGCCTCGCTCGCATAGATCATCTGCAAGGCGGCGCGGTCGCCGGCGGCGCAGCGTGCCAAAGCCGCGGCGAGCTGGGCCTCGCGCGCGTGATCGAAGCCGGTGTCATCGGCCGCCTTGACGTCGAATGCTGGAATCTCGCTCATGACCATGCCTTGCATGGACAGACTACCGCGACCGTGCGGCATTTGGATGCACCAGATCCGGAATTATTTTTCAAACACGCTGCATCCAATCAATGGGGCGCGTGGGTAGGCCTTGTATCGGTCCCGAGGGGATCGCCGAAACAGGGAGTCACCCATGTCATTTCGTACGCTTTTCGCCGCCACCACCGCTTTGCTGCTGACATCCGCCGCCGCCAATGCTGCCCAGGTCGCAGCGCTGATCGGCGGCGACACCATTGCGATGGTCGATACGGCCCAGAAGAAGGCCACCGGAACGGTCAAGGTCAGCGGCATCAACGGCATGCTGGTCGGCATCGACGTCCGCCCTGCCGACGGCATGCTGTACGGCCTGGTCGATGACGGAACCGTCGTCACCATCGCCCCGGACGGCAAGGCCACCATGAAGTCGAAGCTCGACACCATGCTGACCAAGGGCGCCACCGCCACCGTCGATTTCAATCCGGTTGCCGATCGCCTGCGCGTGATGGGATCGGACGGCATGAACCTGCGCGCCAATGTCGATGACGGCAAGGTCACCAAGGACGGCGACCACAAATACGCCGAGGCCGACATGCACAAGGGCGAGAAGCCGAACGTGATCGCCGGCGCCTATACCAATTCGGTGAAGGGCACCAAGGAGACGGCGCTGTTCAATATCGACGGGGCCATCGGCGCCCTAGTCAAGAAGGCGCCGCCGAATGACGGCATCCTCGGCGCTGTCGGCAAGCTCGGCATCAAGCCGACCACGGTGGCATTCGACATCTGGTCGGACGGCATGAAGAACGAAGCCTGGCTGATGGCGGACGGCACGCTCTATGCGATCGATCTCGCCACCGGCAAGGCCACCGAAGCCGCCAAGATCTCCGGCGTCACCGGCAAGGTGACGGATATCGCGATCATGGGGATGTAATCATTCCCCGCTGCATGCCCGGCCTCGAGCCGGGCATGCTCGCTCTGCAAGTGAACGATACGCGCGAACTACACGTGCGCCGGATAAGGCAGCGCCTGCCCGGCGTAATACGCATCGAGATTGGCGATCACGCAGTCCTGCATCGCGCGGTGCGAGTCTTGCGTGTGGCCGCCGATATGCGGCGTCAGCACGACGTTCGGAAATCCAGTGAGCGCGTCGGGCGCATGCGGCTCCTTCTCGAACACGTCGAGGCCGGCACCGGCGATGGTCTTGTCGGCCAGCGCCTGCACCAGCGCCGCCTGATCGATCACCGAGCCGCGCGAGATGTTGACTACATGGCCGTTGGGGCCGAGCTTCTTCAGCATCTCGGCATCGATGATGTGATGCGTCTCTTTGCCTGCGCGCACCGCGATCATCAGCACGTCGCACCATTCCACCAGAGCTGCGAGATCCGCCTCGTAGCGATACGGCAGATCGTCATACCTGGTGCGATTGGTGTAGGCGACGTCGCATTCGAACGCGGCCACGCGGGCCGCGATCTTGCGGCCGATCTCGCCCATGCCATAGACGCCGACTTTGCGGCCGGCATTGCCCGGCTGCGGCGCCATCAGCGGCGATGGCCTGGCGCCGGACCAACCGCCTTCGCGCACATACTGATCGGCCGGAACGAGGCGCCGCGTCGTCGCCAGCATCAAGGTCAGCGCGAGATCGGCGACCGATCCGGCATTGGCGCCCGGGCTATTGCCGACCACGATGCCGCGCTCGGCGGCGGCCTTGAAGTCGACGCCGTCATAACCGGTGCCGTAGCAGATGATGGCGCCGAGCGCCGGCAGCGTGTCCATCACTGCGGCCGGCAGCAACTGCCCGCCCGCGGTGATCATCGTGCGGACGTCTTTCAGCTCGTCTGCGGAGAACTTTTCCAATGGCGGTTTGCCGGCCGCGTCGAGCAGATCGAAGCGCTCGCCGATGCGCACCATCTGGGACTTCGGGAAACGCGAATAGATCAGGACCTTCTCGGCCATTTGCTGTTCCTGCTGCAGATCAAAAAGAAAGGGCGGAACCGGTTGCCCGATTCCGCCCTGGTTTCTTGCAAGCTTCGTTCCGGCTTAGCCGAGCACGGTGTTCGGCTCAACCTTGATGCCGACGCCCATCGACGACGACACCGCCACGCGCTGCACATAGGTGCCCTTGGCACCGGCCGGCTTCGCCTTCACGACGGCGTCGGCGAGTGCCTTGATGTTCTGCACCAGCTTGGCTTCGTCGAACGATGCCTTGCCGACGCCGGCCTGGATGATGCCAGCCTTCTCGACGCGGAATTCGACCGAACCGCCTTTGGCACCCTTGATGGCGCTGACGACGTCCATGGTCACCGTGCCGATCTTCGGGTTCGGCATCATGCCGCGCGGACCGAGCACCTTACCGAGACGGCCGACCAGCGGCATCATGTCGGGGGTGGCGATACAACGATCGAAGTCGATCTGGCCGGCCTGCACCTTCTCGGCGAGGTCCTCCGCACCGACGACGTCGGCGCCGGCAGCCTTGGCTTCCTCGGCCTTGGCGCCGCGGGCGAACACGCCCACGCGGAGCGTACGACCGGTGCCGTTCGGCAGCGAGACGACGCCGCGGACCATCTGGTCGGCGTGGCGGGGATCGACGCCGAGATTCATCGAGATCTCGATGGTCTCGTCGAACTTCGCCTTGGCGCGTTCCTTGACCATCTTGACCGCTTCATCGATCGTGTACAGCTTCTCGCGATCAACGCCTTCGCGAATAGCCTTCAAACGCTTTCCGATTGCCATGATCGATTACCCCTGAACCTGGAGACCCATCGAACGGGCGGAGCCCTCGACCATCTTCATGGCCGCTTCGATGGAATCGCAATTGAGATCGTTCATCTTCTTCTCGGCGATCTCGCGGATCTGAGCAGAAGTCACGTTGCCTGCACTGTCACGGCCGGGCAGCTTCGATCCGGACTGGATCTTGGCGGCCTGCTTGAGGAAGTGCGACATCGGCGGGGTCTTGAGGGCGAAGGTGAACGAACGATCGGCGTAGATCGTGATCACCACCGGAATCGGGGTGTTCTTTTCTTCCTTCTGCGTCTGCGCGTTGAACGCTTTGCAGAATTCCATGATGTTCAAACCGCGCTGACCAAGCGCAGGACCGATCGGTGGCGACGGATTAGCCGCACCGGCCGGCACCTGAAGCTTCAGGTATCCGGTCACTTTCTTTGCCATTGTGTACTCCTGTTGTGCCGGCGAATGCCGGCGGTTTCAGGTTTCGTGGTGCGGTTCAAGTGCGGCTGGCAACCGCCCTCTCCTCCCACGCCTGCGTTCCCTCGCCCCGTTCTTACGGGGAGAGGGTTAGGGAGAGGGGCAGCCACACGGCAAGGCCCCTCTCCCGAACCAC
>JAPLPC010000643.1 GCA_026400425.1 Hyphomicrobiales bacterium
CGCTCCATCTCGTTTCGGCGCCGGTGGTGTGGTTGTCGACCGACAGCGCGATGTATCTCGGCATCGTCTATTCCTATCTGCCGTTCATGATCCTGCCGCTCTATGCCACCCTGGCGAAAGCCGATCCGTCGCTGCTGGAAGCCGCCGCCGATCTCGGAGTGTCGCGTGTCGATGCATTCTGGATGGTGACGGTGCCGCTGTCGTGGCGCGGCATCGTCGCCGGCGCCTTGTTGTGCTTCATTCCGATCACCGGCGAGTTCGTGATCCCTGATCTGCTGGCCGGATCGGACTCGATGATGATCGGGCAGACGCTGTGGCTGGAATTCTTCACCAACAAGGACTGGCCGCTGGCCTCGGCGCTCGCCGTGGTGCTGCTGGCCGTGCTGCTGGTGCCGCTGCTGGTCTATGATCGGGTGCAACGCCGTCAGCTGGAGCGCCGCTGATGAGCACGCATCCGCTGCGCCTGTCGCGCTTCAATCTCGTCTCGCTCGTGCTCGGCTTCGCGTTTCTGTATCTACCGATCGTCATTCTCGTCATCTATTCGTTCAACGCCTCGCGGCTGGTGACGGTGTGGGGCGGCTGGTCGACGCGCTGGTACACCGCATTCTTCAACGACCGCGCGATGATCGACGCGGCGTTGATGAGCCTGCGCGTCGGCGCGGTCTCGGCGACACTGGCGACGCTGCTAGGCACGCTGGCGGCAGTGGCCCTGACTCGCGGCGGCGGCTTTCGCGGCCGGGCGGTAATGTCCGGCATGCTCTATGCGCCGCTGGTGATGCCGGAGGTGATCACCGGCCTGTCGCTGCTCTTGCTGTTCGTCGCCATCGATGCCGGTCGCGGCTTCTGGACCGTGACGATCGCGCATACGACGTTGACGATGTGTTTCGTCACCGTGGTGGTGCAGTCGCGATTGGCGGCGCTGGATCGCAGCCTTGAGGAAGCCGCCATGGATCTCGGCCGCGACCCCTTGCGCGCGTTTACGGCGGTAACGTTGCCGTTGCTCTGGCCTGCGATCGCCGCCGGCTGGATGCTCGCCTTCACGCTGTCGCTCGACGATCTGGTGATTGCAAGCTTCACCACCGGGCCGGGCTCGGCAACACTGCCGATCCGCATCTATTCGGAAGTACGCCTGGGCGTGAAGCCGGAGATCAACGCCATCTGCACGCTGATCATCGGCGTCATCGCCGTGCTGATCGTGCTGGCCTCGCTGGCCACGAAACTATCGAGCAGCAAAGGCGAGAGCGCCGCGCCGTTGTGATCTTCCCTCTCCCCTTATGGGAGAGGGTGGCTGCGCGAAGCGCAGACGGGTGAGGGGGAGCCACACGCTCCGAGCCCAGCCATACCCCTCATCCGTCGCGGACTTCGTCCGCGCCACCTTCTCCCACAAGGGGAGAAGGAACAGGACGCGTAGCTCACCTAATTCGTCTTCTCAGGCTCCGTCGCCGCCGGTGGCTGTGCGGCTTCGGGCTTCGTCTCCGCATCCGGCTGCAGCGCCTTTGGCGCTGTCGTGAAGCGCTCGATCACGGAGCGGACGGCGTCCTTGGTCTTGCGGTCTTTCACCGCATCGAGCAACGGCGCGGCGCCGGGGGAGCGGCGGATGAGGCTTTCGGGATCGGGGAAGATCAAGGGATCGTCCCAGGGGCCCTGGATCACGAAAGGCAGTTCGAAGCCGCCAGTGCCGTTGCTGGCGGCCTTCAGACTGGCGATACCCTTCATGTCGTATTCGCGGGCAGGGACCGAGGCGGTACCTGTCAGGGTCAGTTTCGCGGCCGGGCCGTCGATGCGGATATCCTGTGCGGTGGCGATGCCGTCGTTGAATTTGAGCTGCATCACCAGATTGGAAAATGGCGTCGAGCCAGAGCGGAAATTGCCGGCGCCGGACAGCGGGCGGCGCTCCAGGCGCTTCAGCAGCTGCTCGACATTGAAGCCGGTGATGGCGCCGTCCTGACCGATCAGCGTCGCCGAGCCGTCGAGCGACTGCGCGAGGCCGAAGGGCGACGAGCCGGTGGCTTCCAGCATCATGTTGAGCGTGCCGCGGCCGGTCAGCCGGGTGATCCCAAACAGGTCGCTGGCGCAGGCCAACAGATCGACCTCGCTGAACTGCACCTGAGCTTTGACATCGGCGATGGTGTCGGACCGCGCAATGCTGAACGAGCCGCGGGCGATGCCACCATAGACCTGCGCTTCGCCCACCGACAGCGCCAGCGTGCCGCCGCGCAGATTGGCGCCCAGCGCGGTGCGGCCGAGGGTCGAGGAGCCGATGGTCAGTTTGGCGGCGGACAGCCGCATGTCGAGGTCGACGGAGGACAACGCGTCGAGATCGAACAGCTGCCGGCTCCAGTCGCGCTGGCCGGAGGCGAGCAGGCGCAGGGTGGAGATGTAGGGCGTGAAATCCAGCGCACCGGCGGCGAGCGTCGCCTGCAGGGTCTGGCGGCCCGAATTGCTGTAGGTCATGACGCCCTCGGCGGTGTTGCCGTCGAGCTCGACATTGACATTGGTGAGGGCGATGGACGGGCCCACCAGGCTGGCCCGCGCCTTCAAGGCGAAACGGCCGAAGCCGCCGGAACCGGGCGGGGCCTGTCCGACCCAGCGCAGCGCATTGCGCAGCGACAGGCTGTCGGCGGTGAGCGTGCCTTCCATCACCAGGCTGGC
>JAPLPC010000427.1 GCA_026400425.1 Hyphomicrobiales bacterium
CCGGATTCGCCGGCGCGCGCAGCTTCAATGGTGGCATTGAGCGCAAGCAGATTGGTCTGCGAAGCAATGCTGTGAATCAACTGCACGACTTCGCCGATCTTCTCGGCGCCGCTGGAGAGAATCTGGACCGTCGCATTGGTGCGTTCGGCGTCGCCGACCGCTTTGCTGGCGATCTCGCTCGACGCGGTGACCTGGCGCAACACTTCGCTCACCGAGGCCGACAATTCCTCAGCTGCGGCGGCGACCGTGCTGACATTGTCGGATGAACGATTGGAAGCCGCGCTGACGGTCAGAGCGCGCGCGCTCGCATCGCCAGCGGTCGCGGTCATCGATTGCGCGGTGCTCTGCATGCCGGCGGCAGCCGTCGATACCGCGCGGACGATACCGGTCACGCTGCGTTCGAAATCGAGTGCGAGCGTATCCATCGCCGCGCGTCGCTCGGCGGCGATCCGCACCTGGGCGTCTTTCTCGACCTGCTCCAGCGATCGGATACGCAAGGCATTATCTTTGAACACCTGAACCGACTTGGCCATCGCACCGACTTCGTCACCGCGGGCGATGCCGGGAATGTCCGTGTCGAGTTCTCCTTTTGCGAGAGCCTCCATGCGCGCACCGAGTTCGCCGAGAGGCTTGGTGATGCTGCGGCCGATCAGCCAGGCGATCACGCCCGCGACCGCCGCGATCGCCAGCATCGCAAGTCCCAGGGCCCAGATGATCGGCTTCAGATGGGCATCGAGATCGTCCAGATAGGCGCCGGTGGCGATGAACATGTTCCAGCCCGGAAGGGCCGCTGCATAGCCCATCTTGCGCGATGGCACCGTCTCGTTCGGCTTCTGGAATTCATAAGTCAGGACATGCGAGCCCTTGGCGGCAACGCCGTCGCGAAACTCCTTGGTGATGGCCACGCCGTTGACCAGCGTGTTCAGCCGGTTCGACCCGGGCTTGAAGCCGGGCAGATGAACCACGTCGCCATCCATGGTGTAGATGAACAGATAGTTGCCGTTGTCATAGGTCATCGGCTCGACACGGCGCACCAGTTCAGCAGCTGCCGCCTCCTTGGTGAGCTTGCCCGCGGCGACATCCTTCTGAAGGCCGGCAGCAACGTTCGTCCCGATCTCCACGATCGACTTCAGCTGCAACATGCGCGCATCGAGCATTTCGCGCTTCATGATCTGCGCGGCAAAGATGCCCGAGGCGCAAAGGCCGATCCTGGTGACGGCCCCCAGGACGACGAGTTTGTAAGTGATGCGGATATTGGCAACGTTCACGAGTTTCATTCCCCCAAGCCCACGGCTTTCGAGCCGCTGATTCCTCCTTGAACGTAGTGGGGTAGTGTTCCCAAATCCTTACACGTGGACGGGCTGGTCCGCGCATGGCAGTCCATCTGCCTTGATTGCTCGGCAAAGCAAAAAAATCCCCGCTTGCGAGCGGGGATCTTGCGCGGTCGATCAAGCTGACGCGGTCTCACACGACGAGTGCCTCAGAACGCGAGCACCTTGGCCTGTTTCACCTGCGGCAATGCCTGGACTTTTGCCAGCACGTCCGCCGGCACCTGACCATCGATTTCAACGAGCGCGATCGCGTCGCCGCCCTGGCTCTGACGGCCGAGATGGAAGGTCGCGATGTTGATCTTGGCGTCCCCGAGCAGCGAGGCGAAGGCGCCGACGAATCCCGGTTTGTCCTCGTTGGTGACGTAAACCATCGCCTTGCCGAATTCGGCATCGACACGGATGCCCTTGATATCGACGAGGCGCGGCTTGCCGTCGGCATAGACGGTGCCCGACACGGCGCGTTCCTGCTGATCGGTGGTGACGGAGACGGTGATCATGCTTTCATAGTCGCTCTGCGCGGCGCGGACGACTTCGTCCACCACCATCCCGCGCGCGGACGCGACGCTCGGCGCCGAGACGACGTTGACGTCGCCCAGCATCGGGCGAAGCAGGCCCGACAGCGCTGCCGAAGTCAGCGCCTTGATCTTCATTTCGGCCACCGCGCCCTCATAGGTAATGGTCACCTTGGCGATGTCGCTGTCGGTGAGCTGGCCCGCAAACGAGCCAAGCTTCTCCGCGAGCTCGATGAATGGCTTCAGCTTCGGCGCTTCTTCCGCGGTGATCGAGGGGAAGTTGATCGCATTGGAGATCGCGCCCGTGAGCAGATAGTCCGACATCTGCTCGGCGACCTGCAACGCGACATTCTCCTGCGCCTCGGCGGTGGAGGCGCCGAGATGCGGGGTGCAGATCACATTGGGATGGCCGAACAGCACGTTCTTGGTAGCCGGCTCCTCGACGAACACGTCAAAAGCAGCACCGGCCACCTGGCCCGTGCCCAGTGCATCGGCCAGCGCCTGTTCGTCGACGAGACCGCCGCGTGCGCAATTGATGATGCGCACGCCCTTCTTCATCTTGGCGATCGCCGCCGCATCGATGATGTTGCGGGTCTTGTCGGTCAGCGGCGTGTGCAGCGTGATGAAGTCGGCGCGCTTGAACAGGTCATCGAGCTCGACCTTCTCGACGCCGATGTCCTTGGCGCGCTCGGGCGACAGAAACGGATCGAACGCGATCACCTTCATCTTCAGGCCGATGGCGCGATCGGCTGCGATGGCGCCGATATTGCCGCAACCGATCACACCGAGCGTCTTGCCGGTGATCTCGACGCCCATGAAGCGGTTCTTCTCCCACTTGCCGGCCTGCGTGGAGGCATCGGCCTGCGGGATCTCGCGCGCCAGCGAGAGCATTAGCGTGATGGCATGTTCGGCAGTCGTGATCGAATTGCCGAACGGCGTGTTCATCACGATGATGCCCTTGGCCGTGGCCGCCGGGATCTCGACATTATCGACGCCGATGCCGGCGCGGCCGATCACCTTCAGGCGCGTCGCCTTCTCGATGATCTTGGCGGTCGCCTTGGTCGCGGAGCGGATCGCAAGGCCATCATAGTTGCCGATGATCTCGGCGAGCTTCTCTTTGTCCTTGCCGAGCGCCGGCTGGAAATCGACATCGATGCCGCGATCCCGAAAGATCTGAACGGCGGCCGGGGAGAGAGCGTCGGAGATGAGAACTTTAGGAGCGGTCATGAGATGTGATCCTGAAAACTTGGAGCCAATGTGAGTGCGGCAAACGCAGCTAGGCTTCCTCTCCCCGTTCTGACGGGGAGAGATTGGGAAGAGGTGCAGCCACAGGCGATGTCGCGTGTGGAGGCCCCCTCACCCGACCGCTGAGCGGTCGACCTCTCCCCGGTGGGGAGAGGTGCAGTCAGACAGAGTCGCTTACGCTGCCTTGGCGAGCGCGGCCTTGGTTTCGGCGAACGCCCAGTCGATCCACTGGGTGAGGATCTCGACGTCCTTCGCTTCCACCGTGGCGCCACACCAGATGCGAAGGCCAGCCGGCGCATCGCGATAATGCGCGAAGTCGAAACCGGCATTCTCCTTCTCGACGGCCGCGACCAGCTTCTTGGCGAAGTCAGCCTGCGCGTCGGGAGCAAGTGCCGTGATGGCGGGATCGACGACCTTCATGCACACCGAGGTATTCGAGCGGATAGCCGGATCGGTTGCGAGGAAATCCACCCAGGGCGTCTTCTTCTGCCAGTCCGACAGAACCTTGGTGTTGGCATCGGCGCGCGCGATCAGCGCCTTGAGGCCACCGACGGACTTCGCCCAGTTCAGCGCATCGAGATAGTCTTCAACGCAGAGCATCGACGGCGTGTTGATGGTTTCACCGACGAAAATGCCTTCGTTGAGCTTGCCGCCCTTCGTCATCCGGAAGATCTTCGGCAACGGCCATGGCGGCGTGTAGCTCTCCAGACGGGCGACAGCGCGTGGCGACAGCATCAGCATGCCATGCGCGGCTTCGCCGCCAAGTGCCTTCTGCCAGGAGAAGGTGACGACATCGAGCTTCGCCCAATCGAGCGGCTGCGCGAACGCGGCCGAAGTGGCATCGCAGATGGTCAGGCCTTCGCGATCGGCCTTGATCCAGTCGGCATTCGGCACGCGCACGCCCGACGTCGTGCCGTTCCAGGTGAACACCACGTCGCTGTTCTGATCGACCTTGGACAGATCGGGCAGCTCGCCATAGCCGGCATGCAGCTTGACGACATCCTTGAGCTTGAGCTCCTTGACGATGTCGGACACCCAGCCTTCGCCGAACGACTCCCAGGCGATGGTGGTGACGGGACGCGGACCGAGCAGCGACCACAGCGCCATCTCGACGGCGCCGGTATCGGAGGCCGGAACGATCCCGATGCGGTAATCGGCGGGCACCTCAAGCACCTCACGCGTCAGATCGATCGCGAGCTTGAGCTTGGTCTTGCCGATTTTGGCCCGGTGCGAGCGACCGAGGGCGGCGTCATTGAGTTTTTCGGGGGTCCAGCCGGGGCGCTTGGCGCAAGGGCCGGATGAGAAATGCGGCACGTTCGGCCGCGAAGCGGGCTTCGCTGCAGTCATGATCTATCCTTCCAGATAGTGAGCCTCCCGTTGGGGGGAGGTGTCCCGCAGTCGCAGATATGGGAAAGGCCCCGGAGCGTCAAGCGCCTTCGGAGCCTTCACGGGGGATTGATGCAGATCGTCGGCGCCGACTTTGGATGATGCCGCCTGCGTGTCGCGGCACGCATAGCGAATGGCGACGCGGTTGCGCTCGCGTGGTTCCGAGACAGCATCGAGCACATCAAGGGGGGCATCCCGGAGCAAATCCTGCGCTTCTGCGACCAGTTGCTCGGCCCTTCGCTTGCTGCTCATTTTCATGACGCGCTGACCGTCTACCGTCACGACATAGTCGATGCCGATTTTTTCGATCGCGTAGATTTTCATGATGCATTCCAGCGCCCCGACGTACTTAGATACGTCGGCCGGTCCGGACCGTTCCGAATTAAACCCCGAGGGGGCCGTGCTGGTTAATGCAGTCTTAAACGGATCGTAGAACCTCGCCGCCAGATGATACCGAAAGTCGGGAGAAGCTGTGATCGGATGGTCAACCTCTAGAAAGCCCTCAACTAGAACCGATAACCTACACCCACGCGCGCGCTATTCATGCTTGTTCCCACATCCTTGACCTTAACGAAGCGCGCATATTCCCACTCGGCGCGAGCAAACAATCCACCGACAAGATTAACCTCCGCACCGACTCCGAAGCTGTAGCCTCCGGCGATGCTATCTTCGCCGCCTTCGACTCGCGTGTTGGGAGAATAGGAGATGGGATAAGGACCTGCCGTCGATGTGGCGCCCGTAACCGGGTCCGTATAGATTTCGCGCCTGTTGACGTTCACGGTCGCGCTGCGGTTAACATTGATGCGCCCCAGCGCCACGCCCGCGAACGCGTAAGGCATGAATGCGCCGGCATCCCAGCCCGCGCGCGCGCGCAGCGTCATGATATCCTTGATTTCGGTCGTGGCTGATCCGCTGAGCCCGACATTGTACAAATAGGTCGTATTGGGCGGCGGCGTGCTATCGCCCGAGTTGATTTCGCGTCCCATCGATCCACTCGACGAACCACGCACATTGCCGAGATTGGCGTAGCTGATCTCAAGGCCGACGACCGCGTCTTCCCACTGCCAATTGCGCCCGACAAAGCCGCCAAATCCAGTTCCCGTCGCATTTTTAGATTCCAGCAGCGACCATTGGCCGACTGGCTCCTGCAGCACGCTATTCCTAAGAATATAATCTGTTAGACTCTTGTTGGCGTTACCCATGTCGAGTTGCGCAGCAGAGTATCCAAACTGACCGCCGACA